>JAFGCP010000409.1 GCA_016932595.1 Deltaproteobacteria bacterium | reverse complement strand
CGCGCCTGCTTGCCGGCAGCGTGGGCACGGCCATATCGGTAACCATTATGGAGCGCAAGGCGGATACGTTTTTTGAGTCCTTCGGCAGAACCATCAACTATGGCAATATCGCCGCCATGAACACCCTGCGCTCCCTGGAGGGCTATCTGCACTATGAGGGCACGCCGGGCCAGTTGCTTGACAAAACAGCGCTAAAACTGATGGAGCAGTTTATCACCCTAAAATCGTATATTTATGCCGTGCAAAGCGATATCTTCTGGCTCACGATCATGGGGATGTTCGCCATACTTTTTGCGCTGTTCATAAAAGTAAAAAACAACGAGAACGGAGTCAAACATGTGCCGATACATTAAACTGCTGCTGGCCGCAGCTCTGTTCATGCTGCCCGCCTCTGCGGTTGCCGCCGATACTCAGGCGCAGCTGACGCTTGACCGGGCCATAGCCCTGGCCATCGAGCAGAACCCGGAATTTAAATCCTCGGGCCTCGGGATTGCCGGCGCCGAGCACCGCAAAAAGGCCGCAGGCGCGGATTTTCTGCCAAAGGCCGGCACATCCTACACCTATGCGCGCCTCAATGAACCGCCGCGGTTCAAAATGCCGGCAGGCGATGTCTATCCGCAGAAAATCAATGCTGTTATGGGCACGCAGAACGTGTATCAGTGGGACCTGCACGTGGTGCAGCCGCTCTTTACGGGAGGAGAAATCTACAATAAATACAAGCTAGAAAAGCTGGGCGTAGACGTTGCGCGCCTGAAAAACGACACGGCCCGCGATGATCTTGTCTACAAAGTCAAGGCCACCTATTTTACCGTTCTCAAGGCCCAGAAGCTGCAGGAGGTGGCACGGCAGGCCGTGGCGCAGATCGAGTCGCATGAAAAAACAGCGCGCGATTTTTTTGAGCAGGAAATGATCGCCAAAAACGATCTGCTCGAAGCGCAGGTCAGGCTTGCCCAGGCCGAGCAGGATCTGGTGCGGGCCGAGGAAAGTGTGGAGATTTCCAAGGCAATGCTCAATACCGTGCTGCATCAGGACGTGAACACGCCGTTAAGCCTTGCAGACATGAGCGATGCGCAGCGTCTGTCGCTGACGCTTGCGGACAGTCAGGCCCGTGCCCTGCAGCAGCGGCCCCTGATCCGGGAAATCGATACGACCATACAGCAGGCCCAGACCGGCGTAAAGCTTGCCCGCGGAACCTATTTCCCGAAAGCCTATGCGGTGTCCTCCTACAAGCGTCAGGGCAACCAGGCCGATATGCGCGGCACAGAGTACCAGGACCCCGAATTCTGGAGCGTGGGGGTAAATCTTGACTGGACATTCTGGGAATGGGGCAAGAAAGGCAATGTGGTCGGGGAGCAGAAGGTAAAGCTTCTGCAGGCTCAGGAAACAAAAAAGGCGATCACCGACACGGTGCTGCTACAGGTGAAGGACGCCTGGCTGCGCTGCCAGGAAAACTGGAAAAATATCGGTGTTTCCCGCACGGCCATCGAACGGGCAGAAGAAAATTTCCGCATTTATCAGAATCGTTTCGAGCAGCAGATGGCAACCACCACCGATGTGCTTGATGCCCAGACCCTGCTGACCCATGCCCGTTCTAACTACAACAACAGCCTCTATGACTATTTCATCTCCCGCGCCATGCTTGATAATGCCGTTGCAGGAGAGGTGAAATAATACTCTATTCCTGCCTCCTCTAAAAAAAGGCTGGCCGGCGCACATTTTCAGGTTTCAGCGGTCATCTTCATATGTCATATTCGTAATATCTGAAAGCATTTTAACATCTGACAGATGAAGATGCCCCCATACGGTTTCCCGCCGAACCGTATTTTCCACGGCACTTTTCTGAAAAGTGAACACGTCTCCCGGATCGCAAAAGAGCCGACCCAGCAAGTTTAGGGCGATTGGCTGGCAGGAAACCAGCCGATGCGCCCATGATAATTTTGAATGGCATATCGGTTGCTATGATGATAATGTACGCATATATTAAAAGTTTCGATGAAGGCCATTTCCTGCATGCTGCAGAATCTGTTATATGACTCAGGGCCTGTTCGTGCGGCCGAGTATCCGTTTGTTCCGCATAGTGAACCATGCGGCTTAGAGATGCAGTATTCTGAAAGTATGTTTAGAAAAAATAGCGATTAAACACCCATGAGCTACTCTCAAGAGACGTTTGAGTCATACTTCAGCAAAATGGATAATTTCCAGAAAATAGCTGACAAGAACGGTCTTGCATTAAAAGAATTGCTTATAAAAAAAGCCGGCGTTGATGAAGAGCTTGCAGACGCCCTGATTGCAGCATGGGAGAGCAAAAAAGGCGGCTCTGCCGGCAGCCCGGTTTCACGCGAAGCGCTTGTATCGTATATGCGCGACATGGGAGCTTTTCAAAAACTGGCCGACCTTCAGGGCATTCCCCTGCAGGATTGGCTTATTGCGATGTGCGGCATTGATCAGGCAACGGCCGAAGCGCTTATCAGGGAATGGGAACCCCAGGGGCCTCAAGAAAGCGTCTCTCTTCTGGACTTCGCCCGCGAGCCACAGGTCATACCCGGGGAAGAAAAACCGGCAAGCAGCGAGACCGCAAAGGACCCGCGCCGAAAAAGGGCTGATGCAGAGGCTGAAGACGATATGGTCATTACCATCAGCAGGGGGCCGGATGAACCAGAGGCACAGCGAATGCCCGCCGTGGAGCTTCCGGGGCTGGAATCCCAGATCGATACGCTGCACAGCCTGGCGGATTCACTGGGTCATCAGGAGCCGTTTCACGCGATAGGGGAGCTGAAAAGCTTTGAGCTTAAAAAAAATTATTTAACAAACCCTGTTACGTATGAAATGAAAAGCAAGGCCGAACGCCTGGTCAGCCTCCGCGAAGATCAAAACAAAAAAGTATTGCGCCATGAAAAAAATCTGATCGAAACACGGCAGGAGCTTGCAGCTCTTCAGGAAAATCAGCCCAAGCTCTTCGGCCGGGAGGCGCATAATCAGAAAATCCAGGCTGTTGAGGCGGCAGTCAAAAAGACTGAGCATGAAATCGCCTCCCTTCATGCCAAAAAAGCTGAACAGGAGCGTGCTTATCGGGAAGCGCTGGCTCTTATCGAAAAACACACCGAGGAAAAGCTGCTCATCGACAGACAGTATACAATCGATGAGGGGAAATTCAATCAGGCAAAAGAAGTCATTATCAGCGCTTTTTACTGGTCGCTGCTTGACATCCCGGATGACATTCTTGCCGGCTCAGTGCTTGGCCACCTTGAATGGTACACCTCTTTTTTTAAAGCGCTGCCGGAAAAAATAGACCTGCCGCTGCAGGGGTGGTTAAAAGCCTACCCTATTGCACATACATTAACCTTTAATTATCCCTCATGGCATGAGGAAATCGAAACCATTCATTTTGTCATTGAAAATGACGTAAAGGGCCTGAAGGATTTGATACGGCATTTTCTGGATGCTTTTGTCGCAAATCTGAAAGAGCTGTTCCTGCCGGTCGGTCAGCTCTGCATGCTGCAAAACGAGGCAAAAAAAACAGAGGGCGCCACCATACAGGACATGGCTGACAAGATGGAGCATGATTTGCTTGCATCGTTTGATCATTCCGTCATTGAATTCTCCATTGCAAGGCTGGGTTCTTTTTACATAATTCAGGCGCTGGCTGAGCTGCTCAATTTTGAAGCGCAGGTGAAGGCTTTTTTTGAAAATCTTGAGCATACGGAGCACTTTCCCCTTCAGAATGCAGCCCGCCGTGATGCGCACAGAAAAAAGTTTACCGAGCTGGCCGAAGCCTGTGCCAAAGTGTTAAAGGTCTGTTTTGAAGCTGCGAAAGAAGTTTTAGCTCCGGCAGATACGGGCGCTCCGCCCGATGCTGCGACTGCCTGCAGAAAGAGCATCCAGGCTGATTTTGAGAACTATTTCAAGTCTTCAGACAAAAAACTAAACCGCCTTTTGCAGTAAACTCTTTATAGGTGTACCGTACCCTCCTGCAATCCTGCCCGGCATGTGTAGTAATTTAAAGCTGAAGCGGGGGGCTCGCGCGGTTGACACGTGCACGCACCCATCCTATAATTTGCTATATCCTCCTTAACATTTCAACAGCAAGAAAGGAGCCCGTATATGAACATCACGCGCAGAGATTTTCTTGGTAAAACAGCTGTTTTTACCGCTGCAGCAACACTCCCTCCGGCGCTTTTTCATCCCCTGAAATCATTTGCGGAGCCACAGCCGAAAGCAACCATTGCCGCTGTCACGGGCAGCCGCGTCGATGCGGTCAAGAAGGCCGTGTCGATGATCGGCGGCATGGAACTGTTTGTCAAAAAGGGAAGCCGCGTCTGCCTCAAGCCCAATATGTCATTTCCGCATGAGCCCGACCGGGCAACCAATACGCATCCGGAGGTGGTGGCAACCGTTGCCCGCCTGTGCATCGACGCAGGAGCCGCTGAGGTTATAATCATTGACTACCCCTTCAACCCGCCGGAAAAATGCCTGAAGCTTTCCGGCATCGCCGACGCCTGCAAGGGTATTAAAAACACCCATGCTTTCGTCATCTACAACGAGAACCTATTTCAGAGCATTCCCATAATAAACGGCAAAGAGCTGAAGGAGGTGCAGCTCATCAAAGACGTGCTGCACAGCGATGTCATCATAAGCCTGCCAACGGCCAAGTCCCATTCCACCACAGGGGTCAGCCTTGGCATGAAAGGGCTTATGGGACTAATCTGGGACCGCAGGTATTTTCATGCATCGGTTGATATCAACAAAGCCATTGCCGAGCTTGCGGCAACGGTAAAGGTGAACCTCGTCATCCTTGACGCCTCGCGGGCGCTTTTAAACGCCGGCCCTTCGGGACCGGGGCTCATCGACTTCCCCAAAACCATTGTTGCCGGTACCGACCAGGTAGCCGTTGATGCCTATGGCGTTACCCTGGCAAAATGGTATGGCCAGGGCTTTGCCCCGGCTCAGGTGAAGCATATAGCGGCAGCCCAGCAGCTGGGCCTTGGCACCTGTAATCTTGACGAGGTCACTGTTCTGAAGGCGCAGGTATGAGACGTTGGATGCAGCTTGGAGTCCTCGGGCTCTTTGGGCTGCTGTTTGCCCTGAATCCTCTTGCCGAAAAGCTTGTGCTGCCGCCTGATCTTTTTTTGAAAGCAGATCCCCTGCTTTCGCTTTCGGCTTTTTGTGCTTCATGGCGTTTTCATGAAAGCCTTCTCTACGGCCTGCCGGTTCTACTGATGGCGCTTCTGGCAGGAAGGTTCTTCTGCGGCTGGCTGTGTCCGCTGGGAACGCTGTTTGACCTGTGCGCCGGAAAATCAAAGGTCGGAAGGCTGCTTTGTTCTCCTCAGTGGAAGCTGCGCCTGCTGGTGCTGCTTGCGGCCGCTGCCCTTCTGGGCAGCAACCTCGCAGGCCTTATTGATCCACTGGCTTTCCTCACCCGCATGTTCACCTTTATAGCCTATCCGCTAGTCATGCTTATCACGGCCACGGGCATTGAGCTTTTGCGGCCCCTTGCCGACTATCTGCGCCTGCTCACGCTTTCACATGCCCAGGTAGCGCAACCCGTCTTTTCGCTCATTCTGCTCACCGTCATGCTGTGCGCAATTCTTTTTACCCTGAATCACCGGTTTCCCCGGTTCTGGTGCCGGAGCTGCTGCCCCCTGGGGGCACTGCTCGGCATCGTCGCGCGGATCGGTTTTTTCAGGCGACGGGTGGCAACCAGCTGCACCTCCTGCATGCAATGCGCTTCTGCCTGCCCCACCGGCGCCATTTGCGAAGAGCCGCGTCAGTACAGGCCCAAGGAATGCATCTATTGTACCGCATGCACAACCGTCTGCCCGGTGCAGGCCATATCCTTCGGTTATGCCCCTGCCCCGGCGCCGCTGCCTGATAGAGAGCGCCGGGGTCTTCTGGCTTCGGCAGCAGCCGGGGCCTTTGCCGCTTTTTCTATCAAAAAAGATGTGCTGGCAAAAAGCAACCCGAACCGCCTTATCCGGCCGCCGGGAGCATTGCCCGAGCCTGAATTTCAGGGTGCCTGCGTCCGCTGCGGCCAGTGCATGAAAATCTGCCCCACCAATACGCTGCAGCCCTGCCTGTTTGAAAGCGGTATCGGCGGCATTTGGTCGCCTCGTCTTGATACGCGCCTTGCCGGCTGCGACCAGACCTGCGCTCTGTGCGGCACGGTCTGCCCCACCGGCGCAATCCGCGAACTCCAGCTTGAGGAAAAGAAACATGCGAAAATCGGCACAGCCGCAATCGATGCCGGACGCTGCCTTGTCTGGGCGCAGGACAGGCTCTGCCTCATCTGCGACGAGCAGTGCCCCTATGATGCCATAGTCTTCAGGTGGAAAGACGGCACACGCAAGCCCTTTGTGATCGACACCAGGTGCAATGGCTGCGGCTTCTGCGAGCAGGTATGCCCGGTACAGGGCCGCTCCGCCATAGAAGTGTGGCAGCATGGCGAGATACGGCTTTCACAGGGCTCCTATAGTGAAAAGGCACAAGAGCTGAAACTCGATCTGAAAGAAAATGCCGGGGATGATGCGTTCATCATGCAGGGTGAACCTTCAGAAAAACTACCCGATGGCGTTATAACAAAATAAGCCGGTTGCTTTTGCAAGTACCTGCTTTATACCATGCCAGCGTATTTAGAAAATCCCGGCAAAATCCGCTGCCATGGCGGCTGCGGTCTGCACGGTCTGGAAATGAATGCCGACCGTATCCTCAATGCTGCGGGCATACCCGCCTGCCATGGTCACGGCAACAGGGATGCTATGATCAAGGCAGAAGGTCAGCACCAGGCGGTCGCGCTCGTACAGGCCCTGCATGGTAAGCCCGAGCCTGCCAAACCGGTCATCAAGGAAGGGGTCTGCCCCGGCAAGATAAATGACCAGTTCCGGTTCAAAACCCCCAATAGCCTCTTCAAGCCCCCGTCTGAGCGCTTCCATATATGCCGCATCATCCGTGCCGTCCTCTAAAGCAATATCAAGATCGCTTGTTTCCTTGTCATGGGGAAAATTTTTCAGGCCGTGCATGGAGAAGGTAAATATATCGGGATCAGCGGCGAGCATTGCTGCCGTGCCATTGCCCTGATGCACGTCGCAGTCGATAACGGCAATGCGCCGTACCCTGCCTTCGGCAATCATGACACGGGCCGCGACAGCTGCATCATTGAAAACACAGTAGCCTTCGGCCCTGTCGCGAAAAGCATGATGCGTGCCGCCCGCAAGATTCACGGCAATGCCATCGGCAAGGGCGGCTCTGCAGGCCTCAATGGTTGCCCCGCTTGACCTTCGCGCCCGCTCAACAAGCTGCTGCGACCAGGGCAGGCTCAGCCGCCGCAGCTCCTGCGGCGTGAGATATCCCGAGACGATCTTGCGAAGGTAGTCCGGTGAATGGGCTTGCGTAATCTCATCATCTGTTGCAGCATGGGGGATGACAAAATCCTCCAGCGGGGCAATATTTTCCGCAATGAGCCGGTCGCGCAGCAGCCGGTATTTCTCCATGGGGAAATGATGCCCCGGCGGCAGGGGCAAAACAAAAATATCCGTATAAAAAATCTTCATAATTTTTTCTCTGCCCATGGTGCAAAAGAACTTTGAAACTTTAAACCATTAAAATTACAGCATAAAGCTTATTTACTCTCAAATCAATATTCTTCAATGCGTGTCGCTCAACCCGGCCAAACTAAAATGTGCAATCCTGATAATAACTATTTTAATTAAAAATATTTTAAATAAAAACAAAAGCGCCTGCATAGGGCAAGGCATAGTTAATTTAACACTTGTTTTTAACTAGTATTAAATATGCTATTTTACGTTACTATTTTAAGGTTGTTTTGTTTGAATTCTGAAATTTTATCACCTATACTTTAAATCAGAGCATGGGGCAAACAGAGTTTATTAATTTTTTATAACCAAAAACCAAGGGAGGAAAACATGAAAAGAAGTACGCGTTTTTCAGCAGTTCTGGCAATTTTATGTATTTCGTTGTTTTTTACTTTCCTCGGCTCAGCACAGGCCGCCTATTTCGACAAAACCCTCGGCACAGGCCAGGTTCGCGTCTTCTACAAAAGCCCGTCCCCTGCAACCTGTGAAGCTTTTATTCTCGCTGTCGGCACGGCCATGTCG
>JAFGCP010000005.1 GCA_016932595.1 Deltaproteobacteria bacterium | reverse complement strand
CTTTTTGTGCCGGACACGCTTCGCTTTGTGCCGGCCTACACATTCAACGCGCGTTAGGTTCGTGTCCGGCTTTTGATCCCTTTTCAATGGGAAGCTGTACTTAGAACTGGATGCCGGCATCCGCCGGCATGACGATAAAAAGATTTTTTTGGATTTTTTGTGCTTTGCTGTTTGGGGCTCCGGGGAAAAAATGCGCTACGGCAGCGTATTAATGCCCAATATGTACATTCCCTCGATGACCTTCCAGGACGCAGCTCCCTTTCTTATTTGCCGCTCGGCAACATCCCTGTACTCCTGATTCATTGAGGACACAATGGCCGGGAGTGGGCGGGCCTGAAAGATTTCAGCAAGCATGCGCATAAAAATGTTCATGCCCGTATCCAGACATGCTGCTCGCCTGGTGAAAATGGCGGTGGTCGGGTAGATGGAGCGAAAAGCCCGTATCTCGTCGTGGAAATGTTTCTGGCTCGTACAGGTGGAAAGAACCAGCAACTGATAGCTGTGCAGGGGCCGTGCCGCATCCAGATCGGAGCCGTCGGGCTCAAAGACCGTATAGTTTTTGCTTTTGCCTTTACTGTAGAACCGCCGCTTCACCCTGCCCTGATAGCCGCAAATTTCATCATCGGGCATAATGATTTCGCAGCCCGGTGTTGTCTGCATCAGAAACGGGTATGCCTTGCCATCGAGCAGGAACACCGGGCCTGCGCCGAAGCGTGAATGTGATGTGACGAAAAGGATTTCGCACTCCGCAAGCCCCTGCCTGAATTCTTCCCGCGTCAGGATGAGCCGCGCCTCCACAAGGACCTGCCTGTCGCAGATGCGCATCTGCTGCCTGAATTTTCGCTGTTCCTTCTGCGCCGGCAATCGTACGGAACCGAGATCTTCCGTACCGATGCCGAGGCCGATGGAAAGCCTGCTGTCGGCAAGCAAAGCCTCAACATAATCCGGCTCCGGCCCTGAAGTTCCCTGCCGCCGCGAACTGCCCGCGCGGGACATATTCGCGGCAAGGGCAATGATCTCATCCATGCGCAGTATATGGGGATAATGTTCCCCCGGATTGCGTGAAAGCACTGCGTCCGGGCCGGCAGCGGCAGGTCCTCCGCTGCACACCAGCAGAGCCAGCGCTGCGCCGCAGGAAATGATAAAACTTGCTTTGAAGGGAGAAATCATTTATTTAATTATAAAGGTTATTCTTAAAGCAAACTTTTCAAGGAGAAAAAAGTTCATGAAAAAACAACGCCGTTTTCTGTGTACAATGCTGTGCGCGCTGTGCGCCATCGTCTCCAGTGCTTCCTTGACAGAGGCTAAAATTCAGGTAGAACCTTCCACGGACATTCAGCTTGAAGATACTCCTAAAGATATCATATTTTCCCGCGACGGCTCAATGGCATTTATTCTCGGCCAGAAAAGCATCCTCATCTACTCGGTGCCGGAGGCCAAAGTAACAGACAGCATTCCCCTGACAAAAAACTATTCACAGCTTGCGCTGTCGCCCGATGAGTCGACCTTGTATCTCACGTCTCAGGATTCACCGCAGGTAGCAGTCATTCGGTTTGCCTTTATTAACAATATAGAAGTCGGCAAATCCCCCGTTATCGGCAATGCCAATGCGCCGGTAACGGTCGTAGCCTTCCTTGATTATCAATGTCCCTACTGCGCCAAAATCTACCCCCTGCTGCAGGAGGTTTTGAAGAAGTATCCCAATGATGTGAAGCTCGTGATCAAACACTTCCCTCTTTCCATGCATAAATTTGCCGAAAAGGCCGCCCGTGCTGCACTTGCAGCTGCCATGCAGAATAAGTATGAAAAGGTTAATGAGCTGTTTTTTACCAATTTTTCCAAACTTAATGATGCCACCATTCGTGACTATGTGGAGGATGCCGGCGCTGATATGCAGAAGTTCGAAAAAGATATAGAAAGCGCTCAGGTGAAGGACATTGTGCAGCAGGATATTGAGGCTGGCAAAAAGGCCCGGGTCCGGGCAGTGCCGACCATATTTATAAACGGCATAGCTCCAAAAGGGCGGTCAATAGAGGTGTTCTCGCAAATAGTTGATGAAGAGCTTAAGAAGAAAAAGTAACCTTTTCAAATACCTTGAAAAACCCCCCTTTTGTCCAAAAAAGGGGGTTTTCTTTTCCTTTTTTTCACCATGAAGAGGGGGTTTTTCAATTTTTTTTCGTTCAATGCAAATTTTTTATTTGCTTTTCCCTCATTTAGTTGTAAAGTTGCGCAAAAAGATGCCGAATAGAAGTATAAAAGGAAGATCTTTGACAGAGTTATAAATAGACATATTCTCCCTTTTTTTACACCTCCGGCAATCCGGAGGAAAACCACCAAAACCCAATATTAATAGGAAAGGGGAAAACGATGGCAACTACGAAAAAAGCCGCTCCTGCAAAGAAGGCAGCTCCCGCGAAGAAGGCTGCCCCGAAGAAAGCCGCTGCAAAGAAAAAATAACTGAAACTGGTTTTAAAAAAAAGGCAGGGTCGCTTGATGGATCCTGCCTTTTTTGAGTACCCGGGAAAATAACAGAAGGCCGTAGAGCATCAGGCATTCTTCTTTACATACCTGACAAAAGTCAGACAAATAACGCAACCAAACGTATAGGAGATTATATTATGGCAACAGCAAAGAAAGCAGCTCCGAAGAAGGCAGCCCCTGCAAAGAAAGCAGCCCCGAAGAAAGCAGCTCCGAAGAAGGCAGCTCCTGCAAAGAAGGCAGCTCCTGCAAAGAAGGCCCCTGCAAAGAAGGCCCCTGCAAAGAAGGCAGGCTGCTGCGCAGCAAAGAAAAAGTAACCGTACCTTGTTCATAAAAAAAGGCAGTGCCCGTACAGGCACTGCCTTTTTTTGTTGCCCGGTTGACCTGTATTTTTTTTTGCTCTAAATGATGGCGTCCTTGCAGGCCTTGGCTACTCTAAATTTCACAACGGTCTTGGCCTTGATTTTGATCTCTTCGCCTGTAGCGGGATTACGACCGATGCGCGCCTTGCGCTTGGCAACAACAAGTTTGCCAAAGCCGGGCAGGGTGAATTCACCTTTTTTCTTTGTTTCCTTGCAGGCAACTTCCGCCAGTGTGTCAAAAAAAACGCTCACATCTTTTTTGGTGGTTCCGAGCTTTTCTGCAAGTTCACCAACCAGCTGGGCCTTGGTCATGGGTTTTGCCTTGTCTGCCATAGCAATACTCCTTTGTGAGATTAGTATTATGATACGTGAATCTTGATTGTACGGTGTTGAGTTCGGTTTATATCCAAAAAAAAATTTTTTCAAGAAAATACTGCCGCAAAAAAGCGGGCGGCCCGCCCGGCATTCAATGCGCGGCCCCACCGTTTCCGGGGATAGGTGCTTGAGCACTTTGGCCTGCTGGCGACTGAACCGGCAGATGAATAATGACCGAGGTTCCGCAGGGGGTATGCCGCACAACATCCATGGAGCCGCCATGGCTGCTGATGATCTGCATGGCAAGCGTGAGGCCAAGCCCCGAGCCCGTGGCTTTGCTGGTAAAGAAGGGCTCGAATATTTTGTCCATATTCTCCTCGGCTATACCCTGTCCCGTATCAGAGGTTTCAACTCGAACCCACTTCCCCTGCAGTGTGCTGGTTGCGGTGATGATGCCGCCGTCGGGCATTGCCTCCAGGGAGTTTCTAATCAGGTTGATCAAAACCCGCTCAACCAGGTCCCGGTCAAGCAGTATGAACGGAATACCGGGGGAGAGGTGCTTGACGAGCTGGACCTGTTGCCGCTCCAGTTCCGGGCCCATGAGAGCATAGGTTTCATTGATGATCCGGTTTATGTCATCGGGTTTGAACTGCGGCGTCGACGGCTTGCTAAAGCTTAAAATATCTCCCAGTATTTTTTCCAGGCGTTCAACCTCCTGGACGATAATCTGCAGATAATTGCCGCTGATACCCTCCCCCATGCCTTTTTTCAGCATGCGCCGGGCGAAACCTCCGATGGCAGTCATGGGGTTGCGTATATCGTGGGCTATTTTTGCAGCCATTTCGCCAACCACCGACAGCCGTTCATAGCGTATCAGCTTATCGCGGTTGGCGCTCAACTCTTCATTAGCAAGGCTGAGCTCAGTGACTTTTTCTTTCAGGCGTTCATACAGGCGGGAATTTTCAATGGCCAGGCTGGCATGATTGGCAAAAGCCCCCAGCCGGACCACATCATCCTGCCCGATGGGGTTGCCCGTAACGAAATTATCGGCGATGAGTACCCCCAGCGTGCGGCCTCGGGAGATAAGCGGCACAAGCACGAACGGTACGCCACCCAGGCAGCCGATCACGCTGCGGTCAAACATGGACAGCTCCGCAGTGCTGAGCATATTGAAAGACTGCTGCCGGAACACGGCGCGGGTGAAGATGCTGCCCTGGTCGGTGAGAGGAATTTTTATCTGCTGCACAAGGCTCGTGATGGCTGCGTCATGGCCGGAAATATCGCGCTTGTGGGATTGAAAAAGTTCGGTAAGGGTCTGCGGTTTTTCGGCCATACGGGCCCAGGTCTGGTATGCCTCATCAAGGGTTAGAGCGCCGGTGGCCACGATGCCCTGCAGAAAATTTTCATTCTCCTTCATGAGAAACAAAAATGCGCGATTAAACCCGAGCGCCTCCTTGGCCGTGGCGGCAATCAGTATCATATGCAGTATTTCATGCAAATCACGGGTGGTCAGCAGCAGCTCGCTGATTTCATTTTTCAGATTAAGCTCGGCCTGACTGCATTGCAGTGTCGATTCGACAAGCATCTTTTCCCGCTCCATGAGCTTGCGCTGGGTGATGTCCCGAAAAATGCCCAGTATGCCGATGCGCCTGCCGGTTTCATCGCAGACGGGGGTTTTGATGGTATGAATCGTGATTTCACTGCCGTCGCACATGCTGGTTTCTTCCATGTCGAGCATATTGCCTGTTTCGATAACGCGGCGGTCATCTTCCCTGAACTTGTCGGCAAGCTCTTCAGGATAGAAATCATAGTCGGTTTTGCCCACAATGGCCTCGGGGGCTATGCCCAGGTCGGCGGCATACTTGCTGTTGCAGGAGATATAGACGGCATCGGCATCCTTGTAAAATATTTTTTGCGGCAGGCTTTCAAAAAGCGTTTTATATTTGAGCTCGCTTTGCCGCAGCGCCTCCGCGGTTTCCCAACCAGCGACAAAGTGTCCGACCATCTCGGCGATGATGCCGACAAGATTTTTTTCCTCATCCGGGAAAAGCGCCTCTCCGTTTTCCAGAAATATTTTCTGCCGGTAGCAGATCGCGATCAAGCCCCGTCGCATGCCGTCAGCGGTAATGGGGCAGGTAAAACGCCAGGCAGTCTCCTTATAGCCCGCGGAGAGAAATTCCCGGGCGCCCAGGGTTATTTTGGCGCAGGCCATATCGGCATGGGCCAAGCCGCCGGGAAGCAGTGCAACCACAGCCTGCATGACATGATCGAAGTCGCTGTCCGCCTGGCTGAGCAAACGTGAAATATCGTACAGGCAGTTGAGCTCCTTGACGCGTTCGCCAAGCTCTCTGGTGCGCCGCTCAAGGGCTTTTTCCGCCTCGCGCCTGACCGTGATGTCGTTGCCGACGCAGAGTATCTCCCGCAGCTCGCCCTCGGGGGTATATACTGCTTTATTGGTCCAGGACACCCAGACACGGCGGCCGTCGCGGCAGATATTTTCATTTTCATTTCTCACATACTGTTCAGGGCGCCGGCCGATGTCGCTGATCATGGCCGCAAGATCACGGCCTGCAGTGTCGGTTTGCGGGACGACGGTGCCGACAACATTTTTCCCCAGCAGCTCATCGGCACGGAAGCCGAAAAAGCTCAGGCCGAAATCGTTCATAAACAGCACGGTGCCGTCCGTTCGCATGCACAGGATAATGCTGCTGGCGCTTTGAACGATAGCGCCGTAATCCGGTTCAGCCGCCTGTGCAAACTGCGCCATCGGCAGCTGAGTGTCGCTCGCGCCAAGCCCGGCTGCGCTGCTGCGAAGGGAGGCAATGTGCGCCGTTAGGCTTTCTTCCTGTTTTATGTGATCCTGCGTCATTGGGGCTGTGTCCTTTTGCTTCGTACGGGGCCTGCGCGGTTGCTGACGTGCATCATACATCAAGCACCACGGTTGCCTGCCACAGGCCTTTTTCCTGCCTGATCGACAGACCATGATAGGTCACTGCTTTCACGGCGGTTTTCAGTTCGTGGCAGCCGGGCTGAAACTTCTCGCCGTAGGCGCTTGCCGCAAGCGACAGGCCATCAATCGTCTCGACGGTAAACCTGCTGAACAAGATCCGTCGCGCATCAAAATCGTACAGCAGGCAGCCCAGCCACTCCACCAGCAGCTCTTCTACAGTATCGCGCTGCAGCCTGAAGCGCCGCCTCTGCAGGGGCTTTACGCGGCCCGTATCTGTCAACACGTCAAACAGGGCGCAGCCGGCATTTTCAAAAAGCCCGGCCAGGCTCGGCCCGTATATCCGCAGTCCCATGTCCGCGGTATGGTCAAAGTACTCATATTTTTTCATGACGTGCAGCGGGTTAGCGCCCCCGTATGATGAATTATAGGTCAACCCGCGCGGTTATGTCAAAAGCAACCTTGCGCCATGGCCCATATTTTCAATTGTAAATGAAGTGCTATTTGTTTATTGTAGCAGGTGTTAGGACAGATATCAGCCATAAAGGAGGCCTATGGATATCAGCAAAACCATTGCGCAGCTGAAGCAGGAACCCGGATTTTCACAAAAGGTGGGCATGATACTTGTGCATAACGGCGTGGTGCGCGGCTGGTCGCGCAAAGACGGAGCTGCCGTGGGTGAAATCGAGGTGCGGCCCGACCGCAGCCGCATCGAGCAGCTCCGCGCCGAATATGAGAAAAAGCCGGGCATTTACCGCGTCATCATCGAGGCATGCGAGGGCCGCCTGAAGCCGGGCGATGATCTGCTGTTTATCGTGGTTGCCGGCGACATACGGGAGAATGTCAAGCCCGTGCTTGCCGAGCTGCTGGACCGCGTCAAGTCCGAAGCAGTCGCCAAGACCGAATTTGCGCCATGAGGCTGCCATGAAG
>JAFGCP010000004.1 GCA_016932595.1 Deltaproteobacteria bacterium | reverse complement strand
CGCATCGCTGTGCGCGGGCGGCGGACCTGCCATGGCGACGGTTATCGAATTGATGAATTAAGATTATAAAAATTCAGGAAGGGTATTGTATGATATATGATGTGGCAATCGTAGGAGCGGGACCCGGTGGACTCCACGCAGCCATTTGGGCGGCAAAAAAGGGTCTGAAAGTAGCGCTGATCGAGAAACGCAAGGATATCGGAAAGATAACCCGCTATTGCAGCGAGCACATAATCCTTGATAAAAATTATAACGGCGACACGATTATCGTAGAGCCTGGCCGGCCCATGGAAGGACCAAACTGCATGGTTCCCTCAAACCCCGACAATAAAATCAGATCTGAAAAATTCGGGTGGGAAATAACCTATAACGGTCCGCTGTGTCCCTGCCTTGATAAATATTATTATTCTGCTGACCTCAAGCACAATGCCCATTACGGCTGGCCCGACAAAAGCCCCATTGCCTGGAAATACGACAAGGGCGGCCTGCAGCAGCAGTTGCTTGATGCAGTGCTTGCTCTTGGCGTGGAATTTGTGAACAACACCACCTGCTATGAGGCGAACGACGGCCCCGATGAGGTAACGCTCAAATGCGTGACCGAAGGCAAGCGCTTCAGGCTTAAGGCCAGAAAGCTCATCGCTGCGGACGGCGCCAGTGCTCAGATCGCCCAATCGCTGGGGATGAATGAAGGCCGCATGTATTTTACCTCGGCGCCGGTTGTGGCGCTGTATATGTCAGGGGTCAAAAATTACAGTCCCAATGAATGGGTCGGCTTTTGGGGCCTGTGCTACGGCTCAGCATTCGCACCGCTTCTTGGAACGGGACCTGCGGGCCATTTCGACTGGGCGGATCTGATTCTGGTTGGCTCCCTTGAAAAAAAGCCCATGGAGCTGTTTGAGTACTTCACCAAGCAAAGCCCGGTTGCCTGGATGTTTGAAACTGCCAAGGTTGAGCGGATGCACAGCTGCACCACCAAGGCATTCGCGCCCATGAAAAAGCCCTATCGTGGCAACTGCCTGATGATTGGCGATGCCGCGGCTTTCGTCGAAGTTCAGGCCCAGGGCGCCCTGAACTGCGGCTTCTGGGCTGCTGATGCTGTTGCCAGAGAGCTTGAGGGCAAGCCAGGCTTTGAAGAGTATGGAAAAACTTGGCTTGAAACCTTCGAGTTTAACGATGACGGCATGATGCAGGTCACAACCGGCTATGCCCTTATACCGTATTATACCGACGAGCAGGTCGTCTATCTGTTTTCGCTTCTGGACGGCGTTGTGATGAACGGCAGCTGGAGCCAGTATGACTCGCCGCGCATGATGTGGGCTGAGATACATAAGCATGACGAGCGCATTAAAATCGAGCGCCCCGACATATGGGAAAAACTTACCAAGCAGCAATCCCGGACGCTGGGTGATTAGCTGCACGGTTTTTCGTTATGGAACCGCTTTTCCAACACATTTATTAAAAGGCGAAAGCATTAACCTTTTGGCCCTTACACAAAACAAATATCGACAAGGAGCATTCATGAACCAGGTGGTGAAAAAGCTTTCTCTGACCAGCGTGCTTCTTGTTCTGACCTTGTTCTGCGCATTTGTCTGCCAAGCGGAAGCAAAAAAGGGCCTACTTGTATACGACTCCATCTACAGTTCGACACCTGAAGTAGCCTACTGGCTTAAAGCCATCATCGGCAACGAGCTACCCCTGGATGTCAAAAAAATCGATCAGGTAATCACGGTAGATCCCTATGATTATGTGCTGATAGGCAGCTATTCAAAATGGGAAAAGCCGTCTCCGCGGATTTACAAGTTTGTTGAAACGAATAAGGACAAACTTGCCACAAAGCAGGTTTGTTATTTCCTCACCTGCGGCGACTGGGACGAAACCATGATCCTGAAAGTACCCGGCAGACCGGTTCATCAAATTGCCGGTAGAAACTACCTCTATGAAATAATGACCCAATATCCCAATATAAAACCGGTCGTGATAGGCGGTTTCGGCGGCAGGCAGGTAATGCCCGCCCTCAAGGGCGCTGATGCGTTCATGATCTGGATGCTCGGAAAACTAGCCAAGGAAGGCGCTGCCTGGTCGGGCCTGGATATATGGGAGTCGCTTGTTCCCGAACGGGTCGAGGTTTTCGGCAACGAGGTCCGGCAAAAAGTGCTCGGCCTTGAACCACTTGCCGACGTGCAGAAATTCCGCGGCTTCTGGCAGTCCCAGCAGCCCGGATCACTTTCAGACCCGAATAAACAGAAATATACGGTGCGCCCGTATACCGTGCATACTGAAACCGACAAGCTTTTTTACAGCCGCTTCCGGATTACAAGCGATTTAGACAGCACAATAAAGCGCATTTCCGCCTGGGCGCAGCAAAACGGCGTTAGGCTCCAGGAACAACGAAAAACATTTTTTAATAGCTATTATCATGCAGTTAAAAATATCGACGGCAAGGACTTGACCATGCATGTTGTTGCAGCGGTTATGCCTGACGATCCGGGCGCGGTTCACATATCGCTCAGGTCCTACGATAAGCCTGATGCGCGCAAGCCCCTTGAAAAGGCTATCGGCGAGGCCGAGCAGCTGCTCGGGGCTGAGGGCAGAAAGATCGACGGAAGGTAGAGCTCATGGCAATTCATGAACTGACTGATGAAGAGCGGGAGCGGATGCTGGATGGGCTGTTTGCCAGGCTCAAAATACCCCGGTGGCGTCCATCACGGAAGGAGCTGGAAACGCAAATAGAGAATTATCTGCGCAAAAGCCATCCCTGCACGCTTGCAACCTGCGGCGCTGACGGCATGCCGAGGGTATCGGTTGTCGACTATGCCAGTGAGGGACTCTTCATCTACATTTTCAGCGAAGGGGGCGTCAAATTTAAAAATATTGCCGAAAACAATAAAGTCGCTGTTGGCATAGGTACATCTGCACGCACAATAACTTCTGTGCGCGGCCTGAATATTCAGGGAAGGGCCGAAGTTTTTACTGAAGACCAGCCACAGTTCACCGAGGCCCTGAAATTGTTCAAACCCATGCTTGATGATTTCGAACAGCGGACGGGGGCCCCCGTGGTATTCCCACCCGGCATGGTCCGGGTTATCAGGATTACCCCTCAGCATATGGTGTATTTCCACTACATGAAGGGCATCGCCCATGAATGCTGGGATGCCGGATAGGCAGCACGAATGCCTGATCCGTAAGCCAAGCTTGAGCAATGACATTTTTTTTGCCGGAGCCGACCATGGACGCACTGAAGCACTGCATACCCTTTATTCTCAACAAATACCGCTTAAACCCCGAACGCTTTTCGAAAAGCCTCAGCTTTGAAATCAAAATAAAAAAAAGGACGAGACCAGCTTACTGCAGCACAGCCGGATAACAAAAATGACCGCACATAATTAGTAGCTGGCTGGAAGTGCGGTACGACATG
>JAFGCP010000408.1 GCA_016932595.1 Deltaproteobacteria bacterium | reverse complement strand
GTTATGGAAAGTTTATTCAGACGGTTATCGATTTTACAATCATCGCATTTGCCATTTTCATCGCTGTCAAGGCAATGAACGCACTGAAGCGAAAAGAGGAAGAAGCCCCGCAGGCTCCGCCGGAACCATCGGCCCAGGAAGTATTGCTTGCGGAAATACGTGATTTATTGAAAGAAAAAAAGTGATTCATGACTTATGAAAACTATAATGGCTTGATTGCCATACAGGAAGCTGCGCATGCGAAGGATCAAAGAAATATTTTTTGAATTATACATCGCGAGAGCAATTTCCGGGGCAGGTCAGGAGCGGGGGCGGGGTCACAGCTTTTTTTTAATCAGCAGCGAAACAAAAGAATGATTTTCAAGGCTCATGCTGATGCCGCTCATCAATTCACTGCCGCGATATGTCCGGCCCGTATTGTTTTTTAAATCAGTTACCGCGTACTGCGCATCTTTTTCCACAACAAACCATTCAGGCCACTCGTTGACCCTGGGGTAATTAACAGGGCAGGTCAGTTGATGACGAGGGGTATCAAAGTGCAGTTTTCCCTGCCAGGCAGTTTCGCATTCCATATGGAGGTAGAGCCCGTCAGGGCCGGGGTATGCTCCCACGCGCACATTCTCTTGCCATGGCTTCAGATATGTTCCCTGAGTTTTATAAAAGCCATAGAGCAGCGAGGTTCTGATGAAGTTACCGTCAAGATAGTCCCTGTTAACGGAGCCGTCGGGCTTTTGTAAAGCGAAGAGAGAGCCAGCTTCTTCATCCATCCATCTGAAGGCGCCGGGTACGGGTATTCTGTTGAGCAGGTAGAGGGCGCTTTCTATGCTGTCTACCTGCCCATCCATTTCAAACTTTCTCTCCCAGGGGAAAAAGCTGTACAGGTGGATATTCTCCAGTGTCCTTTTAACCTCCTGCCGGTAGGTATGTACAGAGGTGTTTGGTATACCCTTTTTCTCCAGCACCTGCGCCAGCGCAAGGTAGGCGGCATACATATATCCCCAGTTGTCGCAGATAGGCCCCTTTCTCACCTTGAGCTCCTCTCCCTTCCTGTCCAGGGCATTAAACCAGAGCCCGTCTTTATTTCTCCCCTTTGCTAAAAGCAGGTCCATCATGGTGAGCAGGGGCGGGATATAGGTGCCGCAGCGCGGCCGCGATTCCAGACATTCTATGCAGGCAAGCTCAGCCAGCCCCGTGATCAGCTCATTGCCGTGATCCCGCAGCCACACTTCATTTGTCGCAAAGTTTCCGGATTTAAAATCCCACTGCTTGGGAGGCAGAAAGCCGCTGCGGGGCAGTATCTCAAAAAGATAGACATCCCCGAGCCGCTCCGCCCACTCGAGATAGATGTTCTTTCCCGTTGCTGAATACAGGCGGCAGAGCCCCTGCAGGAGGTCCCCGTTCGGCTCGGCAAGATCGGAAGGGATTGCGCCGTAGGAGGTCTGTACCGGCGCTACAGCCCAGATTCTGCTCATCAGCTCTTCCATGCGATCAAGCCAGGCCCCCCGGCCCAGCCTTTCTGTCATCGGCACGAGCCCGTCTTTGATATACTCCGCAGCGCCGAAGATTTGTTCTTTCAGCCCTTCATCGATCAGCTTTCCGCTGCCCAGCAGCACTGTTTGGGGCAGGGCAAAGGGTTGAGAGAGAGATTTTTCTTTTTTAAGCGTAGCGAGCAGCTTTGTATATGCCTGGTCATCAATAAAATGAGCTGCGATTATCAAAAAGGGGAAAAGATCCGCGGCCACATTCCGGTAATCCCAGAATTTGGTGCCTGCATACGCATATCCCGGAAACAGCCCGGTAGCGGGGTCCTGCTGCTGCATCCAGTAGTCAAGCATTGCCTCAGCGCGGTTGAAAGCCTCTGAAGCCAGAACACTGTTGAGCTTTGCAGCCTCGGCAAAGTTTTTTTCACGAACCGCATCGTCCAGCTCCTGCAAAAGATAGTACTGCAGGGTTTTAAAGGTGAGAGGGCTTATTTTATGGGAGCGAAATTTTTTTTTGCTTGTCCTGCGCATATCACGGATATCATCAAGGTCCGCGCCCGGGCTGCAAGAGAGAGATTTTGGTAATAACTGTTGTACCCATGGGGTGAAATAAAGCCCGATGATAAGGGCTATGAAGCAGACGGTGATGATAATTTTTTTGTGGCGCATGTGGAAATTCTCAGGAAGGGTTATAACCGGCTATCGTTGCAGCAACTGACAAGTACGTGCTTTGGTGTTGAATCAAAAATATAAAAAGAATGCCTGAGTGTCAAGGTATATATCCGAACATGCTCCTCCTTCTAATAACGCAACTTGACTGACTTATAGTAGAATTATTGAAAATCTTTGTATTATTTCTGCCGCGGCCAGTCTGTTCACGGGCACAAAGCGTCCCAACGGCTGTACGAATGAAGGTGTCGTATCAAAGAAAAAACTGGTTTTATGAGCAATGAGCCCGAAGCAAGCGGCGTGCCACTGAACAGGCTGGGACCAGCTTAAAAAGTCAGTCAAGTTGAGAAATAAGCGAAAAGCCGTACCAATTTTTCCGTAATGGTAAAAAGTTATCCTGTCCTGGTGCAGGGTGTTTAGATTATGTATTAAATTTTTTTAATTTTGTTTTCATTCCAATTTAATTTAACCCGTTTATAATACCAGCAGAAACGGTAATTTGCTCAAAAATACCCGATGCATTGTATCGGATGTACATTGAATTATCCTCCTGCTGATAAAATAAGATCATGGCGCGTTTACAAAGTTTTTTTTCAAACCTCAAGCCCCTTTTCATTTTTTATGGATTGAGCATCGTTCTTTTTACCCTGTTCAGAGCCGTTCTGTTTTTTAATTCATTTGATCGCATTAACGACGTGCCCCACTATCTGCTCATTTTCCCCATCGGCCTGCGGATGGACACGATTGTGGTCTCCTATTGCCTGATTCTTCCGGCAGCTGTTCTATTAGCACTGCCTGCGGAATTTATTAAGCGGGCAGCCGGCATCCTTGCTCTGTACTTTGCCGTTCTTGCGGCAATTTTTTGTTTTATGGAAATCGCCACCTTCCCGTTCATGGCTGAATTTGATACCCGCCCAGACCGGCTCTTTATTGAACACATGGTGCAGGTCCGTGAAGTCTTCGGCATGATATTCAAAGGGTATCTAGCAAATCTTGCAACAGGACTTGCCGGCATGGTTCTGGTCGGCAGTGCCGTATTTGTAATAATGCGAAAAAATCTGCGCACAGCAAATCCCAGCTCCTTCAGTAAACGTCTGCTGCTGTTTATCATAGTCGCACCGCTGCTGTTCATCGGCCTTCGGTCAAGCTTTGGCAGCCGCCCGGCTTCGATCGGTACGGCAGCCTTTTCTGAAAATCATCTGGCAAATCAGCTGGGCATAAGCTCCATATACAGCGTTGCCTATGCTGCTGTAAAGCTTAGCGAATCAGGAAAAAACTCTGGTGAACTTTACGGGATAATGGACAAAGACGAGTTGCTTCATCGAATTATGGCAGCTAACGGCCTGAGGCCACAGGACTGCACCAACCCCGATAGCCCGCTTCTCCATCAGCAGCTTTCCAGTTTTACGGTTGCCAAGCCCTTGAACCTTGTTATCATTCTTGAGGAAAGCATGGGGGCCGAGCATGTGGGCTGCCTTGGTGGGCTGCCCCTGACTCCGAATATCGATCGCCTCAGCCGCCAGGGTATTTTATTTAAAAATCTTTACTGCACGGGTACGCGCACAATACGCGGCATCGAGGCAATTATCGCAGGCATACTGCCGACTCCCGCTGAAAGTGTTTTGAAAAGCGGTCTTGCCGGAAAAATTTTTACTATTGCCGGGGTCCTTAAAAACCGGGGAAGCTCGACAGCTTTTTTTTACGGAGGGAAAAGCACTTTCGATAATATGCGCGCCTGTTTTAGAAGTAACGGTTTTGATACCATCTATGATCAGGATGATTTTAAAAATCCGGTCTTTACCGGCACCTGGGGCGTATCCGATGAAGACCTGTTTGAAAAAGCAAATGAGGTTTTCAAAAGCCATGGCGACAAGCCGTTTTTCGCACTCGTTCTTACGACCTCGAATCATGATCCCTATGAGTTTCCCGACGGACGAATCGAGCTCTATGAACAACCCAAAGCCACACGATTCAACAACATAAAATATGCTGATTTTGCATTAGGAAAATTTTTTGAGGTGGCCCAGAAGGAAGCATATTATAAAAATACTGTTTTTCTTGTAATTGCCGATCACAGTACCCGTCTCAGAGGCCGTGATCTTATTCCTGTTGAAAAATTTCATATACCCGCCCTTATCCTTGCCCCACATCTTCCCCCCCTCGTCATAGAAAAAATTGTAAGCCAGATTGATATGACGCCAACACTTCTAGACATAATGGGCATCAGCGCAGACCTGCCCATAATCGGCCGGCCGATTTTGAGTCTGCCGGAGCAGGTGCCCGGCCGCGCGGTACTGCAGTACGGTACGACGCATGCGCTTATGGTCGGCACAACGGTTATTGTGCAGCAGCCCGATAAACAGCCCGCTCAGTTCATCTACAGCGATGCTGACAAGCGCCTGCATCCTGCGCCCCTTGACCCCGAGCTTGCAGGAGATGCACTTGCCTATAGCCTGCTTCCCGATTACCTCCAAAGACATAAACAAACCGGCTTCCCGGATTCTGCTGGGCAATAAAATCCGCAGCCCCTTTTTTTAATTTCTTGCAACAATTCTCCATTTTTTATAGGGCAGCCTGTTAGGCTTTCAGTCTATTGTTTTTTTTAATTCGCTGACAGTTAATAATCATCCAGCGCTTCAACTTGGCTGTGACTGCTTGATTTTTGTTGTAATCGTCAGTTCGATTTTTAGTCTTGTGTTGAATACTGTCAGGTGACAGGTGTTAAATTTTTTGATGCCCTATGTGTAATAACAGTGAAACCTCACCCCCAGGCCTCAGTTGGCGTAATTGGACGGTTGAGAGCAGATGTGGTATATACGGAAATTATAATTTTTTTTGTTGTTTATTCTGCAGTGCAACATGCCAGAACATGTATTGAGCATACTTGCCGTCGATGCTTCGGAATACGCGGGTTTGATTGATCCATGTTAGCCGGGCATATGCTGCAATACAACATTAACATGGAGTAGGTATGCGCATTTTACTTGTTGAAGATGACCGAAGCGCATCGCGTTTTTTAAAAAAAGGACTGACAGAGGTTGGCTACATCGTCGACGCGGTTTTTGACGGAGATGAAGGGTTGTATCACGCAACATCCCATGTGTATGATATCATAATCCTTGATGTCATGCTTCCCGAGTTAAGCGGCTTTGAGCTTTTAAAGGCGGCGCGCCGGGCCGGCATTGCGACCCCTGTTATTTTTCTCACGGCCAGGGATGAGAAAAGCGATGTGGTGCATGGTCTGGAGCTTGGCGCTGATGACTATCTTATAAAGCCTTTCTCCTTTCCCGAGCTGCTGGCCCGCATCAAGGCTGTTCTGCGGCGCGGTCAAAAAGAGAGCGAAAGCTCGCGACTGAGCCTTGCGGATTTGACCCTTAATCTCATATCCCGCACCGCCGAGCGGGCAGGGCAGGTGGTAGAGCTCTCGGGCAAGGAGTTCAGCCTGCTTGAGTACATGATGCGCAATGCCGGGCAGATTCTCACGCGCACCATGATCCTTGAGCGCGTCTGGGGCTATGATTTTGATACTTCAAGCAATATTATCGACGTGCATATTAACCGCCTGCGCAGCAAGATAGACGCTGCTGCCGCCGTTAAACTCATCAAAACCATTAAGGGTGTCGGGTATGTTCTTAAAGCTGAAAACTAGTTTTTTTTCCCGGCTTGATGTACGGCTTACTCTTGCTTCGACACTTATTCTGCTCGCCTTGTCCCTAGGGCTCTGTATTTTTTTCTATATGCGGATCGAGTACCTTCTGGAAAAGCAGCTCAATCGTATTCTCGCCGATGAAACGCATGAGCTGCTTGATGACATCGCCGAACATAAGAACGTTATTAGGGGATGCCAGATGTTTGAGTCTGATGTTGCTCGGCGAAAATACTATCAATTTGAGTTTCGGGTGCTGACGGCTGAGGGGGCGGTGCTGTATCAGTCGAAAAGGGCGTGGAAAATGCCGTTTCCCGATCAGGGGCATAAGCGGGAATTCAGCACTGTGCACGTGCCCGGAAAATCCATGCCGTATCGCCTGTTTGAGCGGAAAATGACCTTAGATGAGGGTTCCGACCTGTATGTGCAGATTGCTACGGAAAAGCGGCAGGAAAAGGATTTGCTGGACCGCTTTTATGAACATCTCCTGCTTGCCTTTCCTGTCGTTCTGCTGCTGAGTCTTCTGTGCGGCATGATGGTGGCAAACAAGCCCCGGAAGATCATCAAAGGCATCGCGCGGGTGGCAAACAGGATTTCGTCGCAAAATTTTCAGGAGCGGCTTCCTGTGCCGCCCGCGCCTGACGAAGTGCAGGAGCTGACCCTGACGATCAACTCGATGATAGACCGGCTGGAAAAGTCGTTCGGCGAGATCAAACAGTTTACCGCCGATGTGTCCCATGAGCTTCGCAATCCGCTTTTTGCTCTCAAGGGCACCATGGAAGTTGCGCTTTCGGAGGAGCGCGATAGCACTGAATACCGCGAGAGCATGGCTGAATGCCTGGAGCGCGTTAATTTTCTTATAAAAATGGTTAATGATCTTTTTTTGATATCGCGCTTCGAGATGCAGAAGGTTAACCTGGATGTAACCAGTTTTAATATGGGTGAAGTAGTGCGTGACTTGCATGAATTTTTTCTGCCCATGGCCCAGGAGAAGCAACTGCAGTTTATCTGCGAAAGATGCGATTATGCTGTGATCTGCGGCGATAGAACGCGCATACTGCAACTGTTGAGCAATCTGCTGGATAACGCTATCAAGTTCACTCCTGAAGGCGGGCAGGTAACCATCATGCTCATTAAAAATGAATCCGGCATCGAGCTGCAGGTTCATGACACCGGCATAGGCATTCCGCAAAGCGCCCTGCCGCATATCTTCAATCGTTTTTACCAGGTTGATTCATCCAGGTCGGCTTCCGCCAGCGGAACGGGTCTTGGCCTGCAGATTTGCAAGCGTATTGCAGATGCCCATGGCGGTATGCTAAGCGTCCAAACAAATAGGGACGCCGGCGTTACCTTTACCGTGATGCTGCCATCACAGGCAAAGGGTTAAAAGAGGTTTCACCTGCAGGGGAGCAGTTCTATCAAACACTTGCAGCGGCGGTTGAGATTCAGCGTTACCGTTTACACCATTTTGTGACATTTTTTGCCTTCCTTACTGGGACTTAACTCCCACTATCCTCAATTGCGGATTGTATGGCAGGTTTTCCATAAGGTGAAGCCCGCTGCGGGTGCCATGTTTGTTCATTGCCTTTCACCCCAACCGGTTTTATTATGTATCTGCAGCACGTGGGGCGCATGAGCGTTTACCTGCTTTAAAACAAGGATTTTCAGAGGTTTCTTGACTTTAAGAAGGTTGCATGATAATCCTGTTTTTTAATTTTACGACAGGAACTTCAGCATATACTTTCAAGGACAGCATCATGAGTGACCAGCCTTTGGACAAGACCTATGATCCGCACAGCGTTGAGCAGAAATGGTACGGGCTGTGGAATGAAAAAGGATATTTTAAGCCCGACATGACAAACAGCAGTAAGCCCTACTGCATTGTCATTCCGCCTCCCAATGTGACCGGCTCTCTGCATATGGGCCATGCACTCAACAATACCCTGCAGGACATACTGATACGCTACAAGCGCATGAAGGGCTATGCCGCCCTGTGGCAGTGCGGTATGGACCATGCCGGCATTGCCACACAGAACGTGGTTGAACGTCAGATAGCGCAAGAAGGGAAATCGCGCTTTGATATGGGCCGCGAGCAGTTCGTGGAGCGCGTGTGGCAGTGGAAGCATGAGTCGGGCGGCACAATCGTCAAGCAGCTGATGAAGCTCGGGGCATCCTGCGACTGGAGCCGCGAGAGGTTCACCATGGATGAGGGTTGCTCGCGGGCCGTGCGCGAGGTGTTTGTAACCCTGTACAATGAAGGCCTCATTTACCGGGGCAATAAGCTCATCAACTGGTGCCCGCGCTGCCATACCGCGCTGTCCGACCTTGAGGTTGAGCATGAAGATATTCAGGGCGGGCTGTACTACATCAAATATCCGTCACCTGATGGGAGCGCATTTCTGACGGTTGCAACCACGCGGCCCGAAACAATGCTGGGCGATACGGCCATTGCCGTCAACCCCGAAGACCCGCGGCACAAAGACTGGATCGGCAAAGATGTGGTGCTGCCGCTTATGAACCGCAGGATTCCGGTCATCGGCGACAGCTATGTTGACCTTGAATTCGGCACCGGCGCTCTCAAAATAACCCCTGCCCATGATCCCAATGACTTTGAGCTCGGCCTGAAATACAAGCTCGACCTCATAAAGGTTATCGGCGAAGACGGCGCCATGACAGCAGAAGCCTGCGCCTATGCAGGGCTAGACCGGTTCGATGCACGGAAAAAAGTGTTAGCCGATCTTGAAGCCCAGGGCCTGCTTGAAAAGACTGAAACGCATATGCATTCCGTGGGGCACTGCTACCGGTGCAAGAATATCGTTGAGCCCAATCTGTCGCTGCAGTGGTTCGTGAAGGTCGCACCCCTTGCCGAAGAGGCAATCGCTGCTGTGATGGATGGCCGCACCCGCATCATACCGTCAAACTGGGAAAAGACCTATTTCGAATGGATGAACAATATAAGGGACTGGTGCATTTCGCGCCAGATATGGTGGGGCCACCGCATCCCTGCGTGGTACTGCAAGGCCTGCGGCGAAATCACCGTGGCAAAAATAGACCCCACAGCCTGCGCAGCCTGCGGAAGCCGAGAGATCGAGCAGGAATCAGATGTGCTTGACACCTGGTTCAGCTCGGCGCTGTGGCCGTTCTCGACGCTCGGGTGGCCTGAAAAGACGGACTTTCTTGAAAAGTTCTATCCGACCTCATGTTTGGTGACGGGCTTTGATATACTTTTTTTCTGGGTGGCCCGCATGATGATGATGGGGCTGAAGTTCATGGGCGATGTGCCGTTTCGGGATGTCTATATTCATGCCCTGGTGCGGGACGCCGAAGGCCATAAGATGAGCAAATCAAAGGGCAATGTCATCGACCCGCTGGAAATCATCGATACGTTCGGCACGGACAGCTTCCGCTTTACCCTTACGGCCATGGCTGCCCAGGGCCGCGATGTAAAGCTCTCCGAGGACCGTATCGAAGGCTACCGGCACTTTGTGAACAAGATATGGAATGCGTCGCGATTCGCCATGATGAACCTTGAGGGGTATACTGAGGGGCAGCCTGAACGCGACGAGCTTGATCTGAAAGACCGCTGGATACTCAGCAAGCTCAACGGCATCATCAAAAAAGTATCAGAGAGCTATGATGAGTACCGGTTCAATGAATCGGCAAACAGCCTCTATCATTTTGTCTGGCATGAGTTCTGCGACTGGTATCTGGAGATGGCGAAGAATGACCTCTACCAGAGCGAAAATCCCCGCAGGCGGCAGATAACCCAGCAGGTGATGCTTCAGGTGCTCAAGAGCTTTCTGGAGCTGCTGCATCCCATTATGCCTTTTGTGACCGAGGAGATTTGGCAGAAGCTGCCCGGTGCGGGTGAGAGCATTGTAACAGCCCGGTTTCCCGAGTTCACTGCCGGCCGGATTGACACGGCTGCTGAAGCTGAAATGGATATGCTGATAGAGGTCGTGAGCGCAATCAGAAATATGCGCAGCGAACTGGGCATTGCGCCTTCGGGCAGGCCCCATGTTGATATACTGGCCCATGACGGCCGGGCCGCAGCAGGCATCTCTGCTGCCGCAACTCTGCTATGCAGCCTGGCTGGCCTCAAAGACCTTAGCCTGCACCGCGAGTTTGCCAAGCCCAAAACCGCCGCCACTGCCGTGGTCGGGCCGGTCGAGATTTTTCTTGATCTCGAAGGAGTCATCAATTTTGCTGAAGAGCGCAAGCGGCTCCAGAAGGAATTGGATAAGGTGCTTGCCGATATTGTGTTTGTGGGCAATAAGCTCGGCAATGAGGGTTTTGTGAGCCGGGCTCCTGAAGCTGTTATTGCCAAGGAAAAAGAGAAGATTGCAGCCTATCGAGAGAAAGAGATAAAGCTCCGTGATAACCTTGATCGAATTATTATACTATGCTCATAACTATATGAAAATATTTGATTTATCAATAGATAGTCTTATACGCCTGGCACTGGCCGAAGATATCGGCAGCGGTGATAAAACTACCGGCCTGCTTGTTGACGGACAGGCTCGTGGCCGTGCCCGCGTGATTGCCAAGGAAGACCTGGTTGCAGCTGGTTTTGTTCCCTTCGAGAGGGTTTTTGCTTTTCTGTCTGCATCAGTTGTCTGCCGTTTTTTAAAGGAAGAAGGATCGGTTGTTCTGAAAGGCGAAACCCTGGCAGAGCTTGACGGCCCTTTTGCCACGCTGCTGACCGGGGAGCGCACAGCTCTTAATTTCATGCAGCGGCTGTGCGGCATAGCAACCCTGACCCGGCAGTATGCTGAAAAACTCAAGCCCTATAAAGCAGTGCTGCTTGATACCCGTAAAACGACTCCCGGCTGGCGCGTACTGGAGAAAGAGGCTGTTCGCTATGGCGGGGGCACCAATCACCGCATGGGGCTTTTTGACGCGCTCCTCATCAAGGAAAATCATATTGCCGCCTGCGGCGGCATAACTGCGGCAGTTGCCAAAGCCCGCAGCCAGCTCAGCCCCCTTCTGTCGGTTGAGGTCGAGGTGCGCAATTTCAGCGAGCTGCAGGAGGCGCTTGCTGCCTCGCCCGATGTCATCATGCTTGATAATATGAGCCTTGAGGACATGAAAAAAGCCGCAGAGCTGACCAGTGGCCGTGTGCCCCTTGAGGCTTCCGGCAATGTAACTCTTGACACTCTGGCTGCCATTGCCAAAACAGGAGTCGATTTTATTTCATCGGGTGCTCTTACCCATTCGGCCCGGGCTGTTGACATAAGCATGCTGATAGAGAAAATATAAAGATATCCAAACGGTCTGACAACCAACAGGCACGCTTGCCCGTTCGTTAAGTACAGCTCCCCACAAACAGGGGGGTGGGCAATATTAATATTATACGAAGCAATATGCCTATTTTTTCCCCCTTAGAAAAAGGGGGATACAGGGGGATTTTTTGCAGCCTAACAAATCCCCCTACCCCCCTTTGCTAAAGGGGGAATTTTTTCGCTCCTTCTTTTGTTGCGCTTTACTAAGAAAGACTGGCCATGCTCCTTGCAATCGACATTGGCAATACCAATATCGTTTTCGGCCTTTTTGACCATGGGAAGCTTATGTGCCAATGGCGTCTGGTAACAGATGCGGGCAAGCCGGCCGATGCATACTGGGCGCTCATGCAGGGGCTGTTCGAAGCCCAGGGCCTGGCATATACCGCAGTTGAGGCAGTGTCCATGGCTTCGGTTGTTCCGCAACTTGAAACCACCTTTATTGATGTATGCACAAAGTATTTTCACCGTGAGCCGCTGACGGTCAACAGCGGAACCGATACAGGCCTGCAGCTCTGCTATGACACACCGCTGACGCTCGGCGCCGACCGCATTGTCAATGCAGTGGCTGCCTATGACAGGCATTGCTGCGCGCTTATCGTCATCGATCTCGGCACGGCAACCACATTCGATTATGTGAGCGCCGACGGCTGCTATCTTGGAGGCGCCATAGCACCCGGCATCAGAACAGCAGGAGAGGCCCTTTTTGCAAAGGCTGCAAAACTTCCGCATATAGATTTTACCTATCCTGAGCATTGTATCGGCCGCTCGACCATTGAGAGCATGCAATCGGGCATTGTCGCCGGCTATGTCTGCCTTGTGGAAGGCCTTGTTGCGAGGATGAAGGCTGAACGAGCTGAAAATCCCCGCGTTATTGCCACCGGCGGGCTAGCCCCGCTGATTATGGCGCATACGAAAGCCATTGATGAGGTCGATGATCAGCTGACCCTTCGCGGCCTTAAAATCATTTATGAACGACTGGCCGCCGGACACTAATATATCAAGGAGATTCTCATGTTTATTGTTGCCAATTTATTAAACGCGATAGCAGTACTTCTGCATTATGTGCTCACCATCTATATGTGGATAGTCATTGCGCGCGCAGTTATTTCATGGGTGAATCCTGATCCCTATAATCCTATTGTGCGTTTTCTGCACTCGGCAACCGACCCGGTATTTGACCGCCTGCGCCGCAATCTGCCGCTTTTTTTCGGGGGCTTTGATTTTTCGCCTATCATCGTTTTGCTTGCCATAATTTTTCTTGAAAATTTTGTGGTTGCCACCCTGCAGCAGATTGCCATGCGGTTGCAGCTGCCGTGATTATTATGCAGCGCGTTTAAATTTAGTGTGTTTGAAAATGGCCATGACCAGTCCGGAACTTGACAATTTTTTTCTGGAAAATTCCGAAGGGGTTATTTTCAGCGTTTTTGTACTGCCTCGTTCATCCATATGCGCCCTTGCGGGCATTCATGACGGAGCGCTGAAAATTAAACTCACCAAACCGCCGGTAGACGGCGAGGCCAATGCCGAGTGCTGCCGGTTTTTGGCAAAGGTCTTTGACGTTCCAAAATCCCATATTGCCGTCGTCCGGGGCGCAGCCTCACGGCATAAGGCTCTGCAGCTGCACGGCCTTACTGCGGCAGCTGCATATGCGCGCCTTGACGCAGCGTTTTCACGGATAAAGAAACCCGTTGACTGAGCAGGCGGGGCAGGGGCTGTCCAAGTCATTGCCTGGAGAGACATGTTTAGTACAGCTTCCCATTGAAAAGGGATCACAAGCCGGACACGAACCTAACGCGAGTTGAATGTATAGGCCGGCACAAAGCGAAGCGTGTCCGGCACAAAAAGGTTTTGCAGGTTAAACAGGTTCTTTGTCCGTCCTACGGTTTTTTTGTAG
>JAFGCP010000063.1 GCA_016932595.1 Deltaproteobacteria bacterium | reverse complement strand
GACGCCGAGCCGCTTTTTGATGAAACCGACCTGCGTTTTTTTCAGTGGGTTGCAGCTTATTACCTCTATCCCCTCGGGCTTACCATCCGCACCGGCCTGCCCGCGGGGCTGAACATCGAATATATCGACGCTTTTTCCCTTACCGGCGCTGGCCGCCAGGCGCTTGAGCAGGGGCGCGTGCCGGACTATGGCCTGGCTATCGCCCGGGCGCTGGCCAATGCAAAATCACTGTCACTGAAAAATCTTGAAAAAAAAGCCGGCAGGCAGGGGCTTGCCTATAGCCTGCGGCTTTTGCAGGAGCAGGGCCTCATTGCGGCTGTGCAGAGAAAAAAGGCGGCGGGTGTGGGCGTAAAAACAGAAAAATGGTTTTCATCGGCAGCGGAAGCATCTGCCGAGGGACTGAAAGGCAAGCAGCTGAAGCTGTTCCGGCATATTGCCGACAGCGGGCCTGTATCCACGGGCGCCCTGCGCCTGCTGCGGGGCCCCTGTGCAGCCCAGCTTGCCGCACTTGAAAAAAAGGGGCTCATTGTCTTTGTCGAGCGCGAATGCCTGCGACGGCCGCCCGACAGCGAGCAGATATTTATAGAGCCAGTGCATACGCCGACACCGCAGCAGCAGCAGATTCTCGAAGGGCTGCAGCAGCCCCTTGCCCGGAGGGTGTTTCACCCTGTGCTGCTGCACGGCGTTACCGGCAGCGGCAAAACAGAGATTTATCTCACGGTCATGGCCCGGGTCATGCGCGAAGGCCGCCAGTGCCTGTACCTCGTTCCCGAAATCGCTTTGACCGCCCAGCTCTACGACCGCATCAGCTCCCGGCTCCAGGTGCCCATAGCCATGCTGCACAGCAGCCTCACCAATGCCGAGCGCTATGATGCCTGGCGCATGATCAGGCGCGGCCAGGTGCAGGTGGTGGTGGGGGCGCGGTCGGCAATTTTTGCTTCATTCAAAGACCTCGGGGCGATCATTGTCGATGAAGAGCATGACTCATCCTACAAGCAGGATGACAGCCTGCGCTACAATGCAAGGGATTTGGCCATAGTGAAGGCCCGCGATGCAGCATGCATGGTCCTGTTAGGGTCGGCCACTCCCTGCCTTGAAACCTACACCAATGCGCGTACGGGCAAATATCATTTTGCCGAACTGAAAACCCGTATTGAAGACCGGACTCTGCCCCGTGTCACTATTATCGATATGCGGGTTGAAACAGCGCTTCGGAGGAAAAAAGCGGGCATTATTTCAAAGCCCCTCAAAGAGGCTCTGGCGCAGCGGCTTAGCCAGGGACGGCAGAGCCTGCTTTTCCTCAACCGGCGCGGCTTTGCCCCGGTGCACCTGTGCCGCCAGTGCGGCCATACCTTTCGCTGCCCCAATTGCTCGGTGGCGCTCATCCATCACCTGAGCAGCAAAAGCCTGACCTGCCACTACTGCGACTTTACCATTGCGGTGCCGCAGCAGTGCCCGGCATGCCAGGGGCTTTTTCTTGATTCAATGGGCTGGGGCACGGAACGGCTTGAAGCCGAGCTAAACGGGCTTTTTCCGGCAGCGCGCATCGCGCGTATGGACCGCGATACCACATCGCAGCGGGGGTCAACCCATAAGATATTGAGCGACATGCATCATGGCCTGATCGACATTCTCATCGGCACACAGATGATCGTCAAAGGCTATCATCTGCCGGGCGTGACGCTTGTGGGCGTGGTCTGCGCAGACCAGTCGCTCAGCATGCCCGATTACCGCGCAGCCGAGCGCACCTTTCAGCTGCTCACGCAGGTGGCGGGCAGGTCGGGCAGGGGAGAGCTGCCCGGTGAGGTTATTATACAGACCTACAATCCCGAGCACTACAGCGTTACCTGCGCGGCCCGCCACGACTACCGCGCATTTTATGACAGGGAGGTGGTCTTCCGCCGCGATCTCAAGTATCCGCCTTTCGGAAAACTGGTGAATATCCGCTGCGAGGGCACCAATGGCCGCGACGTCGAGTCCCTGGCGCAGCAGATCGGCGCCTACTGCAGAAAAATGTGTCAAACCGGGCCTGATGCCGCTACAATAGAGATTCTCGGGCCGGTCAAAGCGCCCTGGGAGAAGATGAAGGGCAGGTACCGGTTCCAGATGCTTCTGAAGGGTGCAGGAAGCCAGGCGCTCAAGAACTGCGCTGCCGGCGCCATGCAGGAGCATGCGGAGATTATAAAACGAAGCGGCGTGAAGGTGATTGTGGATATCGATCCCATGCTGCTCATGTAATATCACGGCAGGATATACCATGCGCATACTTGTTGTCGAAGACGAACAGAAAACAGCCGCCTATCTGAAGAAGGGCCTGTCTGAAAGCGGGTTTGTGGTCGATGTAGCCAACTCCGGCGACGACGGGCTGCACTATGCCCTCAGCATGCAGTATGACCTGATTATCCTTGATGTCATGCTGCCCGAAGTGGACGGCTGGACCATACTCAGCCAACTGCGCAGCCAGAGCAATATGACGCCGGTGCTGTTTCTGACCGCGCGCGACAAGGTGCAGGACCGCGTGAAGGGTCTTGAGCTCGGCGCAGACGACTATCTTGTGAAGCCCTTTGCCTTTTCCGAGCTTCTGGCCCGCATACGGGTCATCATCCGCCGGGGACCTCAAAAAAAGCAGGAAGTGCTTACCATCGCCGACCTTGAGCTTGATCTTCTGGCCCACAAGGTGAGCCGGGCCGGTGCTGGTATCGAGCTCACACAGAAAGAATTCATGCTCCTGAGCCTGCTGCTGCAGCGCTCGGGGCAGGTGCTTTCCAGAACGCTGATTGCCGAACAGGTTTGGGACATAAATTTCGACAGCGACACCAATGTGGTGGATGTGGCCATCCGCAGGCTGCGCACCAAAATGGATGATCCGTATGAAAAGAAACTTATCCATACCGTCCGGGGAGTAGGCTATGTCCTGGAAGAGCGCGACGAATGACGAGCAGCCCCAGCTGAAAGGGGCGTACTCGATAACCCGGCGGCTGATTGTTTTTAACATTGTGGCGGCTCTTGTCATACTGCTCACCACAATCAGCTATCTGTACTATGCGCTGGTTCTGAGCCTTGAAGAAGAGGACCGCCTGTACCTGTTAAAAAAAATACAGGTTGTTCGCAGCGTCCTGCAGGCAAGCCCCGATGACCCTGCTGCGGTGCAGCGCGAAATACAGCTGCAGGGTGATTTCCAGTTCATCCGGTTTTATATCCGCGTGCTGGATGAAAAAGGCGCTGTGATTGCCCAGACAAAAAACACTGCATTTTCCCCTGCTGCCGATCTGTTTCCCGGGCCGGTTGCAGCAGACAGGCTGCCGGAAACAGGAAAAAAAATGCGCCTTGCCAACGGAGCCTCCTGCTATCTCATGAGCGCCTGGGCCGATGACGGAAATCCCGGCGGCAGGCGCTGGCTCATTCAGGCCGCCCTTGACCTGTCGCATGAAGCCGGCATATTGCGGCGGTATCGCATTAAGGTCGAGCTTGTGGTCATAGCGGGCATTCTTATCTGCGGTGCGGTCGGCTTCTGGATCGCGCGCCGGTCCATGCGGCCCATGCGCCTGCTTACCCGAACGCTCCAGGGCGTGCGGGCTACCCGGCTCAGCAAGCGGCTTGATGCAAGCCGGCTGCCCCGTGAGCTCACCTTTTTTGCCGCTTCTTTTAACGATATGCTCGAGCGGCTTGAGGATTCCTTCAACCGCCTGACACGCTTTTCAACCGACCTTGCCCATGAGCTGCGCACGCCCATCAATAATCTGCGGGGCGAGGCAGAGGTGGCGCTGTCAAAGGCGCGTTCAGCCGACGACTACCGCCAGATCATCGAGTCAAGCCTCGAGGAATATGAGCACCTCTCTCACATGATCGAAAGCCTGCTGTTCATCGCCAAGGCCGAAAGCACCGACATCGCTATCCAGCGGGCCGAATTTTCCGCAAACCGGGAGATTTCGGCCGTGCTCGATTATTATGATGCCTATATTGATGAAAAAAATATTTCCTTCACCCTGAATGGATCCGTCCGTTTGAATGCCGATCCTGTGCTGTTTCGCCGCATCATGACCAATGTGCTGTCAAATGCCTTCCGCTATACCCCCTCAGGAGGCCGCGTGACAATAAGCCTTGCGCAAAACTCTCTGGGAGAAACCACCATAACCGTTTCCGATACGGGCGTGGGAATTGCAGCCGCTGATATCGACCATGTTTTCAGCCGTTTTTATCGGGGCAGCGCCGCAAAAAAACTTGTCTCGCGCGGGACGGGGCTTGGGCTTGCCATCGTCAGGTCCATCATGGACCTGCATGGCGGCAGCATCAGGATTGCAAGCGCCCCCACTGGAGGCACCACGGTGGCGCTTATTTTCCCTGCAGCACCCCTGGAGAACATTACCAAAATGTAATCTTTGCGTCAGCCTTCTGTCAGAATCAAAAGGCTATACTGTACGTGTAAGCTCGGAAAATGCTCCGGGCGCAACATGGAAAAACGCGGGGAGATTGCACATGGAAAAAACATTAAATATTCTGGTCGGCGCTTTACTGGCTGCTGCAGGGCTGCAGATCGCTGCGGTGAATTTTCTCATCAGGGGCTCCAACTACAGTGAATTGCTCAAGGGCATCGACCTGACGTCGCTGCAGACCGCATTTACCCTGGTGCCGTTTTTATTTTAATACACAGGCAGGAGGGGGATTCGTACCAGCGCAGGCAGCCCGGAATCCATGGCCATGAGCAGGGGAGAGCGGGAGACAAGTGAACGCATACTCAACAATCAATGCGTTTTGTCTTCTTCTTCAAGGGATTTTTCTTTGCGCATTTCCTGGAGATTTCTCTCCAGGTCGGTGAATTTCTGCTGAAGGTCCTGAAACTGGCTGTCAAAGGTTTGAAAAAGCTTGTCCAGTTCGTCATCTTCAGCTTTGCTCAGTGATGAATTATAATAAGCGCTTGCCATAGAGTGCCATCCTTCTATCAGTTTGCTTTCATATAAAGCTCGTTGCGGCACATCCGCAGTTTCTTCACAAAGGATTCAAGCTGCCCCACATAGGGCTCAAGGGGCAGCAAATCGCCTGCAATTGCATATGCCTGAATGATGCGCAGCAGGCAGTTCCATTCCTCAGAACAACCCCGCTTGCACACTGAAAAAATCGGGCACATATGGCACTGGTTTTCATACTCGACGCACAGCAAGAGAGGTACGATCGCCGCCTTCAGCAGCTGCTGAAAATGCGACAAATGGAAACCCGTACGGCTGTCATCCAGTATCCTTTCCCATTTTTCAAGAGCCAGCTCAAGGGATTCTTCACCCTTTTCGTACCGCTCCTTCATTTCCTCAAACGACATCAGTCCCACGTTAACCCGCCCAATTTTTTATACTTTAATCTCAAAATCCATGCCACATAAAAAGCATGCGAGCCAGCAGCTTTTTATCAGCCCTCAGGAAGCCAGCATCCCGATGCAGAGGTTAGCGCATCGGCTTCAGTTTATATTGTGAGCTGAAAAAACAAGGCTGTCAAGTCCCGGCACGAGCAAAGTTTTTGTATGCTACTTGACATTTTTGTGCTGGTGAAGCAATTATACATTGCTGCAGGGATGTCTGCAGCATGGACACAACCCTAGAGGCTGACAGACCAGCAGACAAAGAGGCGTCGCTCCGCATATGACAACAGTTCTTCTTGCTTGCGGTATTTTTTTTGCGTGCCTGTACGGCGGCAGTTTCGTATTTTCCGGGCACGGCTATTCAGGGCCGGTATCGGAACATTTTGACGGAGAGCGCTTCTATAATCAGAACCGCAGCGCCCAACACGATTTTAAAACTTTTCTCACCTGGGTCACCAACCGCAACCGGGGCTCCTGGCAGGAGCATGTAACGGATAACGGGCCCGGGCCCAGGCCGCCGGCGCGGGTGGCAAGCGGGCAGCTTCTGGTGACTCCCGTCGGGCACAGCACATTTCTTATTCAGGCGGACGGGGTAAATATCCTCACCGACCCTGTCTGGTCGGAGCGTGCAAGCCCGGTCTCATTCGCCGGCCCGCGGCGCGTGCAGGCACCGGGGCTCAGGCTTAAGGATTTGCCGGCCATCAACCTGATTCTCATAAGCCATAATCACTATGATCATCTGGACCTGCCCACGCTGCATAAGCTCGCCCGATCTCATCGGCCGCAGGTGGTGACGACGCTCGGCAATAAGGAGCTGATTGAAAAAACAGGCTTTGACAATATGACCGAGCTTGACTGGTGGCAGCAGACGGCGCTGCCGGGAGGGATGCGCATTACCTGCGTGCCTGCGCAGCATTTTTCAGGCCGCGGCATGCGCGACAGTTATAAAACTCTCTGGGGCGGCTTTGTTTTGGAAAGCATGGCAGGGCCCATCTATTTTGCCGGCGATACGGGGTACGGAGAGCACTTTCAAGAAATCGTCCGGCGGTTCGGCCCACTGAGACTTGCCTTTCTACCCATTGGCGCGTATAAGCCCGAATGGTTCATGTGGCCCGGGCATATGGGTCCGGAAGGCGCGCTGAAGGCACATGGAGAACTCAAAGCCCGCACCAGCATTGCCATGCATTTCGGAACATTCCCCCTTGGCGATGATGGCCAGCATGAAGCCGTTGATGCCCTCAGGGCCGGAATCGAAAAAACGGCCATGCAGGGTTCGCAATTTCTCGTGCCCGACTGGGGCCGGGCGATCCAGATGCGGTAGAACGATATACTCGTCAGCAGCTCTGCATGACCTGAGAAGCTTGTATGGAGTACCGGGGGGGGGCAGGCGGTAAGCCGTTCATGTGGAGCTTTTGCCAACTGCGGCGGCAGAGAAAATGCACCCGATCATTTTAGGAGCACGCATTACCATGCCCATGTATGAATTTCGCTGTAACACATGCAAGAAAAAGTTTGAGGAGCTTGTTGTAAGCCGCGACGCGGAGGTTCAGTGCCCGAAATGTAAAAAGACAGATGTGATTCGCCTCATGTCGGCTTTTAGCGTCAAAAGCGCCGGGTCTTTCAAAGCAGCGCCTGCATCGGGGAAGAGCTGCGCAGGATGCCGATCAAAAAAATGCGGCAGTTGCGGATGAGAAAAAACCGGGCAGGCTATAAAGCGTGTTTATTGTCCAGAGCCGCTGTGGCCGGGGCGCTGTGGCGAAGCGAGGCTGAAAATGCCGAATTTCATCAGGCCGGTTTTCTGGAGCACATACTTGAGCATGACCAGGAGAGTCTGCATCCCGTAGGTAAAGCTGCGCGAAAAATTAATTGAAGATGCTTCTTCAAAATAACGGGTTGGAATCGGCACGTCACCGATACGAAGGCCGAAAAAGGCCGCCTGTGCCAGAAACTCCGTATCGAATACAAAATCGTCAGAATTTTCATGATAGGGGATGGTTTCTAAAACACGGCGTGTATAGGCCCTGAAGCCCGAATGAAAATCCCCAAGATTCTGCCCTAAAATGGTATTCTCAATCAGCGTCAAAAAGCGGTTGCTGATATATTTGTAAACCGGCATGCCGCACTCAAGGGTTTCCCGGCGCGTTCTGATTCGCGATCCCAGCACCAGGTCGCAAATCCCTGTCGTTAAAAAGCCGGCAACATATGGAACGATGCGGGCATCATATTGATAATCAGGATGAATCATGATGACAATATCCGGCTTTCTTTTCAGGGCTTCGTTATAACATGTTTTCTGATTGGCCCCATAGCCGCTGTTTTTATCATGGCATATGACGGTGATTCCAAGCCCGCGGGCAATTTCAACGGTAGCATCGGTGCTGGCATCATCGACAAGTATGATCTCGTCGACGCTTCCTGCCGGTATATCACGCAATGTTTTTTCCAGCGTTAGCGCGGCATTGTACGCAGGCATGACAACAATTATATGCGGTTGATTATTGGTACTCATTGTGAATTTCAATTAAAAGATTGACGGCATTCAGGACAAGCCGTACGGGCTCTGTCTGCCGGTTTTCTGTGCACGCCTTACACAAATAGCAAATAGCGCGCGCTGCCACAAGCTTTTTTACATTTCTGCAGCAGGCTGTACCCGCACTGGTATTGAGGCATAGTGTGCGGCGACAATTTCTCTCCACCCGCACAAAACTTCGGATTTGGCCCCCTGTTCTCAAAGAATAGGGCTGCCGCCCGTGTTGCCTCCCGCCGGTCAGGCGCCGGGTTGATCCTCAGCTATAGCGCTTATGATTTTTGCAGAACGAGCCTGCTGCGATATAAAGTATACCAGCAAGGGTGTGTTGAACATCAGCAAGCGTGGCATGTCGCCCGCGAAATTACCCCACCACCAGTGCGGATATAAAAAAGAAGCGGCAAAAACCGACCCGACATTGGCTAGAACCAAAGCAGGCACGAGCATGTGCGGAATCGCAATGGCCCTGCGCCATGCCAGCACAATGCTGAAAAAAAACAGAATCCAAACAACACTATAGCTGTTTAATAAAAACATGGCTCGCCAGAGAGAATCAAACAGTGCCGGAATTCTGGGAAGCTTTTCGCAAATAAAACTTAACGTAAAATTTCTCAAACCGAAATCCTGCTCCCACCAGAGAGCAGGTGGCAATAAGGCCTTAAAATATGCCCACGGCAGATTAATTAACATCGGCACAAGGCCAAACCCGGCAATAAGCCAAACAACATCTCTTGAAAACCTCCTGTCTTTTAGGATCGTTAAAAGCACGGCAAACCCTGTCAGCATAAACCACAGGACAGAGCCCTCTTTTTTGGTAAAAATGGCGAAGCTTATGGCCAGTATCGCAAGGAACAAATCGTTGCGGCAACGGGACTCCATCCACTGCAGCAGCGAAACAACAGCGATAAAATAAAAGAAGCTAAGCGGAGCATCGGCATAACCCGATGCCGGATTTCCTCTGCCGTCCTGTATAAAAACCGGCACAACGGCAAGCATTGCCGTAAAAAGCAGAGCATGGCGGTGCGGGGCAAATCGCCGCTGCGCTGCATAAAAAAAAGCCAGGAGAGCCGCAAAAAAAAATGGGAAGGGGATTTTTACAAGAATATCATCTGCTTCACCGAGGGCCATAAAAACAAGGCTTTCAAGCAGTGGTATCATAACTGGGTAGTGAACGTGATACAGCAGCCTGTAGGGCTCAAAAAATTCATCGGCGAAGACGGTCGAGGTGTGAAAAATTATTTTTGCACGTATGCACCACTGAACCATATCGTCCGGGAGATGCATCGGCAAAAAAAGCGCGCGAAAAAAAACAATTGCAACAGCCGATGAAATACACAAAACACAGAATGCACTTATCCAGCTGTTAAAACTGTCAGCGGTTTTCCCTTTGGTGCGCAGCTGGGAAAAAGTCGCAGGATACTTAATCAAACAATAATACAAGAATAGGGGGATAAACGGCATAGTACACAATACAACACTGCCGAATGTCAGCCGTACCCCGGCACAGGAAAGATAAAACAGCAGCAGTGTCACCGTGCCTACTCCCAGGCCATAGGCCAGGGCAAAACGCAGGGCGGCGGTTTCCCTGAAGGCTTTTTTGAAAAGCAGAGCGCTCAGGAAATCGCCCGCACAAAAGATGACTACTGCCAGGTATATGAGTTTACCTGTCGCGAACATACTGACCTTTTGCCATATCGATAGTATAGGAATCGGCAGCGGCGCATTTTTCCAGGCGCACTATTTTGCGCATTGTGAACGGCGCAGAATACATATAGATTATCCAGTTAATATTCTGCTGCTGTAATTCGCAATAATCATTCCGGTTCAAGGCCGGTATGTCATCCGGGTAGGCGTTCTCCTGGGGTAACCAATAGAGCTTGCGAGGATATAGATAATAGTTCAGTTGGAAATCGTCGTTATTCGGTCTGCTTGAAAGGTTGATGAGCAGCAGAGCCCGGTCATTTTCAGGGATAATTTTTTTACAGATATCGGCAAAAACCACTATATCGCCCAGCAAAGCATGTCTTTTTTGATCCGGGCTGAAATCCCGCATCACTTTATATTGACCAAAGCACAGACGGGCCTCATTGACCAGTACTCTTGCCGCATACGCAAAATAAAAAACCACTAAAAGTATGAATAGAATGTTTTGTGTTTTTTTTAAGCTATGCATGTGGCAGACAATTTTTTAACAAAAAATTATTTCGCGCTCGAGCACTGCTTCAGCCTTATTATTTAAAACTGCTCCCCGCACGAACTCAGAAAGCGGCGCAGTCATGTCGATGAGCCCTTGATTTTCCACCAGAGTATAGAGAAAAGCTTAAAACAGAGCAATCGAAATAACGAAGAGACAAAAAAATCTCACGTATTTGAATTTAGAGCATTTTTCAAAAAGCTGTAGCCCCATTGTCATTTCGACCAGAGGGAGAAATTCTAGCTCATTGATTGTACTTCAGCCTAAGATCTCTCCCTGCGGTCGAGATGACAGAATGGATAAACCGGTTATAGTAAAAAGAAAAACGCTCTAGTTACCGGTTAATGTATATGCCCTCTGTTTTTTGCCTATACAGGTGACTGTTGGCTTGCACTGGTTCGAAAAAATTATTTGGAAGGGTATCGGTTTTTGCGCTAAGGACTCAACCGATTTGGGCAGGCCCTACATACGCTGCACGATCAGGATACCCATCACCGCAGTTGATACGCCGGTCATACCTGCAAACATACTGTCTCTAGTTCGGCAGCCTTCGCCCAAAAGCATGCCCCCGGTTTCCCGCCATAAGCTTCTAGATGACTTAATGCAGCAAAGACTTTCGCAGTATTTTCTCTGCTGCGAATTTCCCCGATTCCAGAACGGCAGATTGTCCGCCGCCGGGGAATGTCCATGCACCAGCCAGATACAGATTTTTAATAGGCGTAGACTGGGTCAGCCTTTTAAAAAGAACCTGTTCGGCTGTGTTCGCCCATCCGAGCATGGCGCCACGCGGATTATGGGTGAAGAACTCCATTGTCCTCGGAGAGCCGACCTCAAGCACGTCGATGTGGGCGCTCAGCCCCGGCAAAAACTCCTCTGCCCGTTGTATCAGCTTTTCAGCCATCTGTTGTTTCAGTGCGACATACTGTTCGCATCCGGCGCATGCAGGCGACATGTTTGATGTCGCCCCGGTAACGGCATCTGCCGGCATGCCGGCTGTTTTCCAGTTGTTGTCGAAATCGTAAGGCAGTATCGTGTTGAGCACGATGACGTTTTTTCCTGCCGGCGCCGCAGCCGGATCAACGGTGGAATAATTCATGATAAAGTAGGGCGCCCGGTCTATATCGCCAGACAGAAAATAGCTGAAATTTTTTGCCTGGTCATAGCCCCCATTGACGATAATCTCATGGGCGCCCGACGGAAAGGCATCCCGGTAATCATGATCAACGCCAAGGTAGACCTGAAACCAGGATGTGCCGGGCTGCAGGGCATCAAGCTTTTTTAAGAAATCATCCGGCAGATGCTCTCTGCCGATAAGGCTGTTAAAGGTGTCAGGCGCATTGGCATTGGACACCACAAAGCGGCACCGGAACTCCTGACCGTTCGCGGTTTGCACGGCAGCGGCTCTGCCCCCTCTGATAATGATTTTTTCGGCTTTCGTGCCGAGCATGATCCTGCCGCCGTGCTCCTCAATAACCTCGGCCAGCGCAGACGCTATTGACTGCGAGCCGCCGGCAAAATAATAAAATCCTCCCCGGTGGATGCTGTTCCAGTAAAGGGTAAAGAACTGTGCTGATATCGTGTCGGGTGCAAGTCCGCCGTAGCTGGCAAGCTGCGTGAAGGCGGCAATGAGCTGCTCGTCGGCGATATGCTCATGCAGCAGGTCCGACAGCGTCACATTTTGATATCTGGAGAGCGCCAGTATATCAGCGGCATTATAGTGGGGCAGCGCTTCCAGCAGCGACCATTCATACACATGCACGAAAAACTGCATGCCGTTATATAAGGAGTTCATGGCTTGAAACAATTCGGAAATGCCCTCTGCTTCATGCGGGAACTGCAGCAGCAGCTGCTGCATATAGGCATCGGGGTCCGCAGGCACGTCAATGGCAAAATCAGGGAAAACCGCCCGGTACATGGGATCGAGCTTTATCGGCACTACTTTATCGGTAATGCCAAGCGCTTCAAATGTCTGTTCGTGGAGACCATCGGGATTCAGGCCGTCCATGCCGTGCAGGGAAATCTCAAAAAAATACGGCCCCCGGGTAAAGCTGCCCATATAGCCGCCGACTTTGTAGTGTTGCTCGACAACCAGGACTTTCATCCCTGCCCGCGCAAGGCGCGCCGCTGCAGCCAGCCCGCCGCCGCCGGCGCCGATGACGACCACATCGTAGACAGGTGTTTGCGCACACCAGGCAGGCTGCAGACTGATGCCTAAGCCGAGGGCAAGGAGTAACGCGACAAGTGATTTTTGCATGACACCTCCACATTATTTGGTATGACATGCCGGACGCTGCAGGACAGTGGCCGGCGGCTGCCCCGCCCGAGGGCAGGGTCAGTTTATATGGTGCTGCCGAAATATTTTTCCTTGTTGGTAATAATGTAATCAGCGGTCCGGTGCGCCATGGCCATAATGGCCAGCATATTGTGCGAGCTTACTGTCGAGGGCGATACCGAGGCGTCCACGACAAAAAGATTTTTTACCGAATAGCTTTCAAGATAGCTGTCAACAACACTTGTTGCGGGATCTGCACCCATTCGGCAGGTTCCCTGCATGTGAAACGAAACTACAAGCTGTGAGCACGGCTCGATCCCCCGCTGCTCGATAATGGACAGCTCCGAAGGGTCCGTAATGACAGCTGGCACCTCATGGGGAAACATGACTTCCCGTGCCCCGGCGGCAAACAGAACCTGTGCCGCTTCCCGCATGCCCGCCATCATGGCTGCCCTGGTGGCATCGGCCATCTGATAGGAAATGACAGGCCTGCCATACTGGTTGAGCGTGACCTGGCCGCAGGGCTGATCATACACGAGCACAACGACATTGGCCATGTTGTTGTAACGGGTCATGCGCTCTTTGAGCTCACGGCCGAAGCCGGGCATCATGGTGCTTACCAGGCCGGGCGTCGTAAAGCCTCCTTCAAGGCGAAATCCCGAAAGCCCGATGTCTTCATCGACATGCTCAAATTCGTCGCAAAAATAGGCCTGCGGAATGCCGCGATAGCCTTTCAGCTCTTCATCAAACAATGCCGAAACCATGGTATGCGGCTGAACAAGCAGATTTTTTCCTACCAGGCCGCTCTCATTGCCGATACCGGAATTGAGAAGAATCTGGGCGCTGTTTATGGTGTTTGCCGCAAGAACGATAACTTTTGCCCGGACTTCAACAACCCCTTTTTTCCGTTTTGTCGCCGGGTTTAAAAGAGAGCCGGTCACCCGCCAGGCTTTCCCTCCCTGCTGCTCTATCAGGTCAGCCCGGGCATACACATACAGCCGGGCGCCGGCTGCAAGAGCCGCGGGAAGATAATTCAGCATGGTTGTCTGCTTGCTGTCATAGGGGCACCCGAAAGGACAGAATCCGCACTCGACACAGTGCCCCCGGTTGGTATGGAAGGTATCGCCCCTATAGCCCAGGGACGTTGAGCCGTCTTTCAACACACGATTATTTCTGTTCAGCTGCGTATCTTTGATTTTGTCTGTTTTAAGAATGGCTTCGGCTTTGTCGAAATACGAACTCATGCCTGCCGGAGATATATCTTTAATGCCGAAGTTTTTTTCCCACATATAAAATACGGCATCCGGCGTCCGGACGCAATCAGCCATATTGATGACCGGCCCCCCGCCCAGGCAGTTTGCCTGGTAAAAAAGAATCGACAGGTCATCGCTGTAGCGCTGGCGATACATGGCAGCAAGCATATCCCGCTCTTTTTTGTTGAAGTCAGGTCCGGTGAACGGCCCCCCCTCTTCAAGAACGACAACGGAATATCCCGCCATGGCCATTTCCATGGCTATGACACTGCCTGCCGAGCCCGAGCCGATAATGCAGACATCGGCCTGCTCATGGACAGGGCCTGTTATGGCATCAGGGTGTACTATCATCGCTGGTCTTTCTGAAAAAATTACGCCCAGGGGCCGTCATAGCCGATACATGAAAATATTTTTTCGCTGGAAAAGAATCCAAGGCAGCAGATTTTTTTAAAAACGGAAAAAACACCTCTCTGAAGCACCGTGTCGCTCTGCTCCCAGGTTTTCAGATACGCGTCTTTTTGCGCGGGGGTCATGCGGGTAAACCGCCTGAATTTCAGCTGCAGGTACGGCCCGAACTCAAGCAGTATGAGCCCGCGCTTTATATCCTGTTGAATCTCGTAAGGCTCTGCTGCTATGACCGCATCGAAATACTGCACCACATCAATGCAAAGTGCGCCTTCCGGAAAAGCTCCGCCCGGGGGCAGAATTCTATGGGCAAATGCGCTGATAATTGCATGGGTCATAGGGGTGAGAAAGCGCAGGCGCACGGGCGGGTCTGGATAGGCGGCAAAGGCCGTTGAGCCGCCGCCATGCGCTGCTGCAGCAAAAAATGCCAGCGCTTTGATAAAATTCCTGCGGGTAGCGGTAAGGGCATGAATTCCGGAAAAGGTTTCTTCTTTCATAAAGCCTCCATGCCTGAGCCTGTATCAGCAAAGGGCAGCCCTTGTCAGGCTGCCGGGAAAAAGACCTGCTCAGCTTGTAACCCAAACATGGGGGGGGGGTATGGCAACAGCGCTTCGCTACTGTGCCTGTGACCGCCCTTTTAATACTCTGTACAGCTTTAATAAGCAGACCCTACATGCGCTGCGTAATCAGGTCGCCCATGGCTGCAGTTGATACTTCGGTCATACCGGGAGACATGATATCTTTTGTGCGATAGCCTTCGTCCAGCACCGTGCCGACCGCTTTAAAGACAGAAGTATAGGCCTCTTCATTGTTGAAGGTATACTTGAGCATCATGGCCGCAGACAGTATCTGCGCGATGGGATTTGCAATGCCCCGGCCCGCAATATCGGGCGCCGAGCCGCCGGCAGGTTCATAGAGCCCAAACCCCGTATCATTCAGAGACGCTGACGGCAGCATGCCGATGGAGCCGGTAATCATGGCGGCTTCATCAGACAGAATATCCCCGAACATATTATCGCAGAGCATGACATCGAACTGTTTCGGGTTTTTCACCAGCTGCATGGCTGCATTGTCGATATACATATGGCTCAGCTCTATGTCGGGATAGTTTTTAGCCATAGAACTTATTACCTCGCGCCACAAAACCATGGTCGAGAGCACATTTGCCTTATCAATGGAGGTGAGGCGTTTGCTGCGCTGCCGCGCGGTTTCAAAGGCGACTTTGGCAATGCGCTCGATTTCGGGGACTGTGTATACGAGCGTATCAAACCCCCTGTCGCCGTCACGGCCACTGGGCTGACCAAAGTAAATGCCGCCGGTCAGCTCCCGTATGATCATAATGTCGAAACCATCGCCGATAATCGAACGCTTTAAAGGAGAGGCATCGACAAGCTGTTTAAAAACAATGGCGGGCCGCAGGTTAACATAGAGATTGAACAGCTTGCGCAGCGGTAGCAGCGCGCCCCGCTCGGGCTGCCGGTCGCCGGGCAGCGTTTCCCACTGTGGCCCGCCCACCGAGCCGAACAGTATTGCAGAAGCCTGCTCGCAAATTTTTCGGGTGCTGTCAGGAAGCGCCTTGCCATGATTGTCGATTGCTTTGCCGCCCACATCGGCCGCCGTATAAGCGAAGCTTAAAGAGTGCTTTTTTTCGATAACCTTAAGAACCTTAAGCGCCTCTGCCATTACTTCCGGGCCGATTCCGTCGCCTGCCAAAACTGCAATACTGTGTGTCATAGAAACCTCGTAAATGTCTATTCAAAGGCCAGTGGGTATGCATGTCTGAATATATATATATTTACCCCACCGAAGCGTTCATGTCCAGTTGGAGAGTATCTAAAACAAGGAGGAACTGTTCGCGAAGGGTCTCTACTTCAGCCTATCCCGCAGCCCTGATGTGCGCGTGATGCAGCGCTCTATGGCTGATTTGAAAATCTCACTGTCGGCCCAGATGGTCACTTTCCTGCGGGCGCGGGTTATAGCCGTATACATAAGCTCGCGCGTAAGAACGGGAGACAGCAGGTCGGGGAGCACAATCAGCACGTGGTCGAATTCCGATCCCTGGCTTTTGTGCACGGTCAAGGTATAGGCCGTTTCATGCTCGGGCAGGCGGGCGGGAACAAAAGAGCGAACTGATCCCTCGGGACCGGCGAAGCAGGCTTTTAACACGCCGTCTGCGCTTTTAAAAATAATGCCGTTGTCGCCATTAAATATTCTTATGCCATAGTCATTTCGGGTGACCATAACAGGCCTGCCATGATACCAGCGGCCGCTGCGCCGAATGCGGTGCTGCTGCTCAAGCACTGCCTCAACCGCGTCATTGACTCCTGCAACGCCCCGCTGCCCCTCGCGCACCGCGCAGAGTATGCGGAAACAGCCAAACATTTCCAGCGCGCTGCGCGCATCAGTGCACCGGGAAATATCCGCATAATGTTCCATTACCATTTTCTGAAGGGCCGGAGTATGGCCCTGCGGGCCGCGGGCCGCTGCCCATGAAAGATCGCTCCGGTCACCGGAGGAGAGTATCTCAAGGGCTGCAGCGCTATTAGATTGGTTCACGGCTGCGGCCAGAGCGCCGATGCCGCTCTCTTTTCCGAAGCGGTAATTGCGCATAAGCTCTACAATGCAGTCGGCAATGGGCGGGGCTTGTTCAAGTTCCATTATGCCCTCACCGCGCTCACCGGTCAGGCTTGCATAGCGGTCAAGGTGGCTGCGGGAAAAGGTCTCCACCCGGCCATCGGCGCATACATCCCCCAGCACCGCGCCCGACTCAACCGAGGCCAGCTGGTCCTTATCGCCCAGGAGCAGCAGTCGGGCATGCGGAGCAAGGGCCCGGACAAGCTTTGCCATAAGCGGCAGATCCACCATGGAGGCTTCATCCACCACTACCACATCATAGGGAAGGGGGTTTTTTTCATCAAAGCGCGCCCGGGCTTCATCAGGCGAAAGGCCCAGCAGCCGGTGCAGGGTTGAGGCTTCGCGGGGCAATGTCTCTTTGACCTCTGCGTCGCAGGCAAGGCTCTGAATTGCTGTGCCTAGTGCCTGCTGCACGCGGTCGGCAGCTTTGCCCGTGGGGGCGGCAAGAGCGATACGCAGAGGCGCGGGCGCAAGGCCGATGAGAAGTGCCAGAATTTTTGCCACCGTGGTGGTCTTGCCCGTGCCCGGGCCGCCGCAAATGACGGCAAAACGCCTGGTTGCGGCTGTGAAGGCTGCAAGCTTCTGGCGGTTCAGCCCATCGCCTGGCTCGGACGGAAAAAGGTCATTAAGCAGACCAGCCAGCAGCTTTTCGTCGCAGGCCACGGCTGCTGCCGCCTGTTTTAGAAAAAATGCGGCAAGGCTTTTTTCATAGTGCCAGTAGCGGTAGAGATAGAGCCTTCCTTCGCTGTCCAGCACCAGTGGCCGTGCTTCATTGGCGCCCGCAGCAACAACAGGACTGTTTGCAAGCACTTCTGTCCAGCGCGCAAACTCGGGTGCTGCCACAGAAGTTTGCGGCACATGTTTCCCGGCAGCTTCATTAAGGTCAAGGCAGATATGGCCCGTGCCGGTCTGGCGGCTCACCAGCGCCGCGGCAAGCACAAGCTCGGTGCTCTCCGTTCCAGCAAGCTTTGCCATAAACCGGGCAAAGTGCAGGTCAAGAGGCGAAAAAGCGCCCTCGGCGCATACTGATTCAAGAGACCGCAGAATATCGTTTTTCATAATGTATCGATTGGTTGTATAGCCGGAGACGCTTCGCTTAGTCCGGCTTACTTTGAATCAATCCCTCATTCATCTTCCGTATCAGGTCATAAGACGGGCGATCGTAAAAAATTCCCTGGCCGGGTGCGTCTTTTGAAAGCCCGCGGAGAAAAACATAGAATACTCCCCCGAAATGCTGCGCGTACTCATAGCCAGGGAGGCGCAGCGTCAGATACAGGTGCAGGGCAAGCGTGTAGAGATGATACTGGAGAAAATAGAAATTATCGCGCATAGCCTGCATGAGCCGGCCGGGGGCATAGTCTGCCGGGGCTGCTCCAAGAAAGTTCGACTTCCAGTCGATGATATAGAACCGCTCATCATGGCAAAAGATAAGATCAATAAATCCGTTCATGTACCCTGCAACGGGAGAAAACACCAGCTCTTCAATGACGCCGGTAAAGGCAGGAAAACCTGCATCGGCAAAGAGACCTGCAAGGTTATTTTTCGACATGGAGCGCAGGGGGAAATAAAACCCCAGCTCATGGAGCTGCGCGGAGCGGTCAATGCCGCCTAAGCTGCATGACGAGCTTTCACCTTGAAGCGATACAGCGGCAACATCAGCAAGCATGCGGCTGATAACACCTTCCCACCTGGGCTCAAGGCCATACTGCGAAAGCTTTTCCTGCACAAGCCCCTGTGTGAACCTACCTGCCGGATCGGCAAAATCCGTCTTCTCAAGTATTTCATGCAGCATGGTGCCGATGCGGCTGCCCCCCGGCAGGCTGAACATGGAGCCAGCCTCCTGCGCAGAGGATGGTGCGGGCGGGGTTGAAAACTCGTCTGTCTGGGGAAATTCCTGCTCATGGGGCCTGCCTGCTATCAGTGATGAGAAGCTTGCAATGCGCCACTGGCGGCTGATCGTGCCGGAAAACAGGGGTTTGACAAGCTGCGCCTGCGGCTGCGGAACTGCCGAAGTATCCTGATGAACTGCAGCGCCAAGCTTCAAATCGCGCACGGCTATGGCCCCGCCTGATTTGTTTGCAATCGCTTCAAGTTCCTGTCGCATGTCCTCATCTGTAAGTCGAGTAAACAATTCCATCATCTGCGCGGGAGTATCACCTGTCGGGTCAATGCCTGCACCGTGAAAAAGGTAAGCAGGCGCCGATGAGCATGCTTTGTCAAAGTTGCCCCAGACCATATAACAGCGTCGCTTTGCCCGGGTGAGGGACACATATAAAAGCCGCAAATCTTCGGCCAGCGTTTCGCGGGCTGCAATTTTTTTATGCTCATCAAAGCGCTTTGACCCGATATCAAGGGTTAGCCGCAGGCCATTGTCAGGGTCATGAAACAGCGCCTGCTGATTATTTGCCTTTCCGCCTGACCAGGCATAGGGGCAGAAGACTATGGGGTATTCAAGCCCCTTGCTCTTGTGGATGGTGACGATTTTGACCGCGTCTTCATCGCTTTCAAGCCGCAGCTGATGCTCGTCGAGGCAGGGCGTGTCGGGATTGCGCTGGCAGGCAAGCCACTGCACAAGGCCGTCGATGCCGGGAGCTGTTTGCAGCTCCTGCCGGTGCAGGACTTCGGCAAGGTGTAATATATTTGTTACCCGGCGCTCGCCTGCCGGCAGGGCTATCAGGCGCTCAAGTACTGAGCGCTCCACAAGCAGCTGCCGCAGCATGGCAAAGCAGCCCTGCTGCAGCCACAGGTCATGGAGGCTGTTAAAGCTTGTGAGCTCGGCCTCATGGCTAGGGCTGTCCTGCAAAAGCTGCGTGAGCTTTTCAGCCCCATAGCCCAGCAGCACGGTTGCAAGCGCGGCCCGCAGCCTCCCTTCAGAGCCGGGCGTGGCAACAGCACGCAGCACAAGCTCAAGCTCGGCTGCCTCAGGCGTGTCAAAAATGGTTTCCGTGCTCTGGCGTATGGAGGGCACCCGCCGCAGCGCAAGCTCATGCTGCACAATGGCTGCTTCATGGTGCGTGCGTACCAGCACGGCCATATGCCCCGGTTTTTCATCGTTTGCAATTAGATGCACAATTTCATTGGCCACGCAGCAGGCTATGCCCCGGCGGAGCTTTGTTATGCGCAAATCCGTATGCTGGGCTTCAGGCACAAACCAGAGCTCAAAGGGCGGCGTGGCAGGTGTTTCCATCATGCGCTCCGACACAGCGTCGGTGAACGTAATCTTTTCAAAGAGAAACGGATTCGCGTGGCGGCCAAACAGTGCATTGACCGCACTGATCAGCTGCGGGTCGGAGCGCCAGTTGGTGCTCAGGAGATGCCGCGTTTTCACCTGCCCGACAGCGTCGAGATAGGTAAAAATATCTGCGCTGCGGAAGCTGTAAATGGCCTGCTTGGGATCGCCGATAAGAAAAAGGGCCGCATCGGGATGACGGAATATTTTTTCAAAAATAGCGTACTGCACCGGATCTGTGTCCTGAAACTCATCGATCAGGGCTGCGGCAAATCTTGCGCGTACCGCAGCGGCAAGGCTCCTGCCCTCGGAACCCATAAGGCCCCGGTAGACGCGCAGCAGCAGGTCGTCGAAATACTGAATATTCTGCGCCTGCTTGCGAAGCTCAAGCTCGCGGCGCACCTGCTCGAAAGCCGTGGCCTTAATCGCAAGCACCTGCCGGCGATAGAGATCCTCAAGCTCCTGCGCGCTTGCATAAACATCGCTGAAGGCATCGAAGAAAGGATGCTGCGGCAGCGGTTTTTTTGTTTCAGCAGTCTGCAAAGCTTGATTGGTGAAACGGGCTGCATTCTTAGTCAGGGGCAGATGCGGGTTTTTGTCTGCAAGCCAGGCGTCAAGCTGGCTTGCCCAACCACCGACATAGTCTTTTCTATATTTGCTATGATTGAGGCCCGGGCTGGTTGAAAGAATTTCCTGAATTTCGTTTTTGGATTTCTCCCAGAGGCTGCGAATGCCGGGTAGTGCCTGCACAAAAGCTTGCTCGGTTCTCCCGAAGTCAACCATAGTCTCCAGCGGTACGATGACCAGTTCAGGTTTGCTCACATGTCTGCTCACAAGACTGTAGAGGCTGTCGGCAGTGAGGCCTGTCTGCAGGCAATAGTCTGTAAACAGGCGGCTCTGGCTGTAGATGTTTTTGCGCCAGAAGTCATCAACGGCGCGCTGTATGAGATCATCCTGTGATGAAATAAGCTCCGTGTCGAAAAGCCCCCCCGCCTCGAAAGCCAGATCACGCAGCACACGCTGGCAGAAGCCGTGTATGGTAAAAATGGCGGCCTCGTCAAAATCGGCAATGGCGCTGGTGAGAAGGCCCACGGCTGCATCCCGGTTATGGCGCGCCAGCAGTTCCTGCAGAAACGCATCATCTGCGGGTGCGGCGCCTGCTTGAAATGCATCAAGCGCACCGCGCAGCCTGCTGCGCACGCGGTCGCGCAGCTCACCCGTCGCAGCCTCGGTGAAAGTAACAACCAGAATCCGGCGCACGTCCATATCGGGCCGTTCCAGTATAAGGCGCAGAAAAAGACTTGTGATGGTGTATGTCTTGCCCGTGCCCGCGCTGGCCTCGATGAGCTGCGAGCCATCAAGGGGGACGTTAAATGGTGAAAATGTTTGGGGCTTTTTCATGAATCGTTTTATTGCGTAAAGTGCGCAGTGTGCACCATTTTAAAGGGCCTGTACTGCACGATTTGATTTATACAGAAATTGACCGCAAGTTCGAAATCCTTCCTCGTAACAAGCACGCAGTACCTTGTCTTCAGCTATAAATCAGTATAGCCCTGTATTAATAAAGCGAAGGACTGGAAGCCTTTGACCTTACTCAAGGAGGCGCTCCCATCAAAAAGCGCGCTTACCGTTCACCAGCTATACGCAGGGTGAATATAGCCCAAGTAGCAGAAAAAGTACAAGGGCAGAGAATCGTATGTGGAGCAGATGTCTCAAGGCAGGACTTTTACGGCGCATTGCTGATAGGGTGGCTGAAGAAGCCCGTAATTACAATAGAAGGGCTGCATCCTGAGCGAAGCAGGCTGATGGTGCAGGTGTTCAAAAGTCATGGGGGGATGAGCGTATAATTTCCAGATGCCAGCGCCTCCCAGGCATGACGAGAACGAAGCATTGCCCGGCTTTTATTGTTTTTTGAGAGTGGGGTTATGGCAAAAAGAGAAAGGCTCTAATGCCGGGTATCGGGCGAACAGGATTCCTCCTGCTGCCAGGCAAGCAGAATCTGCCGAGCCTTGCGCTTCTTGCGAATGTAGCCCGCGATGAACAAAAGCGCTGCCGCGAACCACAGGGTGGATGTGCTGGTGATGAGCGGAATCCAGCTGAAGCGCAGGGTGGTGTGTTTCAGCCAGAGCTTTTCAAGCTCGGACCAATCCATCTTGTAGGCCAGGCGCAACGCGCCGGTAAAGTCCTTATGTTTGATATATTCACGAAAAAACCGTTGGAACGCTTCATTGCCGAATTCACTCTTGAGAAACGCAATAAAATAAAAACTCTGGCAATAGGCGATTTCAGCGGCGCGCAGATCAGAGGGAAAATGCACGGCAAGCTCGTCCATGGGCAGGAGTTTCCCGGAGAGCACGGCCATGGTCATGGTGTTCAGGCGCGACAGGCTCCATTCATCGGCCCAGATCATGGCAAGCCCTTCGTCAAGCCAGCGCGGCACCCGCTCGCCCCCCTTGAAAGCCTGCCCCAGCAGCATGTGGTGCGTCTCGTGCAGAAAGGTTTTATCAAGGCCGGCGCCGCGGTTAATCAGAAGCACGATAAGATTTTTCTCCGGATATGCCGCGCCCGCTGCCCATGATGGCAGGCGGCCGGCATCTGGCCGCGACCGGTACAATTCCTCAAAGTCCCGCACCACATGCACATCGATCACAGCGCCCGGCTGCATGCCCAGGCTTGCCGCCATGTTCTGCAGGATTGCGTCGGCGCTTTGCGCGAGATATGCTGCCGCCTTCTGCCCCTCGGGCCCGGCATAAAAAACAAAGTGCTGCGTCCGAAGCGGGGCAGATGCGAAAGCCGGCGCCAGCCAGCACAAAATAAGTACCAGAACAAAAAGCCGTTTCATAAAAATAAGTATATCACAGGGCAGGAGGGGCGCATGCTTATTTTCACAGGCGCAGGAGCCGCCTGCGGTTTGCAACTTATCAAGGAATATTAGAGAGCATGACGCTGTGTGCTGCGTTGCCGGCATCTCAAAACAACAGGGGTCCTTGGCTATAGAATAAGGGTAACATAAAAGAAGTCCCTCTCAAGGCGCATGCATACAAAAATATTTGCATAGCAGCCCTTGATGCGGCAGCACGCATAAAAAAAGCGGATACAGATAAGACAGTGCTTACCTTTATCCGCTTTTAGACTCCGGAAGCAGGCCCCCCCTGTTACGGGGAGTACCTGCTCAGGTTGGCGTACTTACTTTGTTCTGACATTAACCGCCTGAAGACCCTTGTTGCCCTTTTCTACATCAAAGGTAACATTATCGCCTTCAGCCAGTGAACGGAAACCTGATTGTGCAATAGCAGAATAATGCACAAACACGTCACCATGTTCTGCAGACTCAATAAAACCGAAACCTTTTTTCTCATTGAACCATTTTACTTTACCTTCAGCCATACTTTTTTCCTCCTTTCTTATTAATAGTACTTGCGAGAGTGGATTTTGGTATTCTTGTTGTACTCCTGTTGCATCCACACTATGGCCGATTACAAAGGACTCCAAAAACCAGTCCGGCTTGCCCGAAAAAGCACCGGGGATCACGGCATGTGATTCTCAGCGCATTTTACTCATATTTTATCTCCGAGTTTATTTATACAGCACGGCGATTCTTAAATCCTGACCCGCCGGCATTTTTTGATTCGGTCTTGGGCCGCGCAAGACTCACGATGAGCTTATTTCCGTCAAGTTCGACGCCCTTGCATTTCCGAACAACTTCCTGCGCATCCTGCTCCGTGGCCATTTCTACAAAGGCAAATCCTTTTGATTTTCCGGTCAGCCGGTCTTTAATAACTTTTGCTGAAATACATTTGCCAAGGTCGTTAAAGTTATCCTTGAGATCCTCAGAGGTTATGAGTTCTGTCAGGTTGCCGACATATATTTTATTATTCATAGTACGAGCTCCCTGTAGGTTAACTGCGTTTGCTGGCATGGATATAAATTTCCGGTCAAAAAAAGCCCGTGAGATTAATCTAAATCCCATGGGCTTACTGTTCGTCGGTCGTACTGGATTTTAAATTAAACTGTATTGCTTTAGATCTTTATACATTTAAATATCTCATAAAAAATTATACCTGTCAAGATAAACAGCATGCTAGATATTTTTCCTGCAGTACTTGCTATGGCGCGAGGAACAGCATATGCTAACAATGCTTAGAGGGAGGCTGTATCTAAAGGCCTGCTGCGCGCCAGCCTTGCGGGCCTGCAGCAGGAGTATGCGGCCGGGCGGATAAAAATTTCACGCCGGACTTGTGCCGCCAGCGCGAATAAAGCCAGCCCTACAATTGCCGATGCCCTTGTTAACGGCAGGGCGCTGAAATTTTCGGGGAGCGTCCCCGGCAAATATGGCCCTGCCGCATAATCGGGCTGAACACATGGAGGCATTATGCTGGTAACAACGCTTGATCTAGTCGGAACATTCGCCTTTGCCATTACCGGCTGTTTTAAGGCCATAAAACATGAGCTGGACATATTGGGTTTGTTCATCTTAGGCCTTATGACCGGCATCGGCGGAGGCATTGTGCGGGATAGTATTCTGGGCGTTCCACCCGTAGCGCTGACAACAAATCTGCATTTTTCAATTTGTTTGCTTGCCGCTCTGGTCTCCTATGTTTCTTATAAACATATAGCGGTAAGGTGGAACATCATACTTTTAGTAGACGCCATCGGCCTGGGCGTGTTTACGGCAATAGGCTGCGCCAAGGCGGCAAGTCACGGCTTTGGGTTTTTCGGGGTTGTCTCTCTCGGGGTCATTACCGCCATAGGCGGCGGGATCATACGCGATGTTTTAGTCTCAGAGGTGTCCGAGGTCCTGAAATCCGGGTTTTATGCTACTGCCAGCATACTGGGCGCCGTAGTTTATTTTTTTATTTTCAGGCTGGAGCTGTTTCAAAAAAATCCGACACTGCTCATGTTTGTTACGGCAACGATAATAGTGGCTTCCAGAATCATCGCGCTCAAAAGGCATTTTCATTTAAAGCAGCTCCATAAAATGCCGCTGTCTCCAACCATGCTCTCCTATGAGCGGCATAAAAAGAAATAATACCTGTCTCAGCAGGTGAAGAATTTTTCTTTCCCGATGCCGGCAGTGCTGTTCAGAACAGATTAATTTGAGATAAGCAGCCATATGAATTCCGCACTGCGCATCATTATAATCCGTTTGATGTTACAAAAACATACTATGGCCCCCAGGCTGAGCCGGGATACTTTGTTATACTGAAAAACCAACCAGCTTGGTTTCAAGATATTCGGCTATGCCCTCCTGCCCGCCCTCGCGCCCGAGGCCGCTTTCCTTCATGCCGCCGAAAGGCGCTGCCGCTGCTGTCGGGTTGATGTCATTAATGCCGACGATAGCAAAATCAAGGGCCTCGTACATGCGCACAGCCCTCGATATGTCGCGGGTATAGACATATGATGCAAGCCCGTAGGTCGTGTCGTTTGCCATGGCGATCACCTCCTCTTCCGTGTCGAAGGCCATGACCGGCGCGACAGGGCCGAAGGTTTCCTCGCGGTAAATGAGCATATCGGGGGTGATATTTTTGAGGACCGTGGGGGCGAAGAAACAGCCCCGGTCAAGGCCGTTGTCCACCAGGCGGCGACCGCCGGTCATAACCTGCGCCCCTTTGCTGACGGCATCCCTGACCTGCCGCTCGATTTTATCAAGGGCTTCAGTATTCACCAGCGGGCCCACATTCACCCCGTCATCAAAGCCTGAGCCCGCCTGCATCCCAGCGGCCCTGGTTTTGAGCTCCTCCGCAAAGCTGTCGACAATGCTGCGCTGCACAAACAGGCGGTTCGGGCTGATGCAGGCCTGGCCGGTATTGAGCATTTTTACCAGCAGCGCTCCGCGTGCAGCGCGCCGGGGATCTGCATCGTCGAACACGATAAACGGGGCATGGCCCCCGAGCTCAAGAGACACGCGCTTTATTTGGTCGGCAGCAGCCCGGGCCAGCATTTTCCCGATTTCGGTTGAGCCCGTAAAGGTGAGCTTGCGCACGAGCGGGTTGGTGACGAACTCCTGGCCGATGGGCCCGGGATCGCGGGCAGTCACAAGGTTTACCGCTCCTGCAGG
>JAFGCP010000407.1 GCA_016932595.1 Deltaproteobacteria bacterium | reverse complement strand
GTAGGCCGGCACAAAGCGAAGCGTGTCCGGCATAAAAAGGTTTGGCAGGTTACACAGGTTCTTTGTCCGTCCTACGGTTTTTTTTTGTAGCCTTTTCAGTGGGGATGCGTACTAAGCATTAAAAGAAAGGAATATATTTTGGAGCAGAGTTTGAATCGTTTTCAGGGTAAGGCTGCGCTGGTTACGGGCGCCGGCAGCGGCATCGGCAGGGCCATAGCGCTTCGGCTTGCCCGGGAAGGCGCAGATATTGCTAGTGTGGATGTCAATGAGCAGGGAGTTCAGGAAACCGCAGGCATGATTCGGGAGCTTGGCCGTGCAGCATATTCATTTACCTGCGATATTGCTTCTGTTCAGGATTTGGAATTAACGGCTGCCGGAGCCCTTGAAAAGCTGGGTAAGCTGGACATACTGGTTAATAATGCCGGCACCGGCGACAGTAATGCATTTTATGAAGATATCGATGAGGCTCTGTGGGACCGCATTTATGCGATCAATGTGCGCGGTCCGTTCTTTTTTGCCAAGGCTATTGCAAAGCACATGATCGATAATGGCATAAAAGGCCGTATTATCAATATAGCCTCAACCGAGGGCAAGACAAACCGCGGGGGCAGCATCACCTATGCCTCCTCCAAAAGTGCGCTGATTGCCCTCACGCAAGCACTTGCCCTGCAGTTCGGACCTTTTGACATTACTGTCAATGCAATATGTCCGGGCCTTATTGATACCCCTATCTGGCACCGCAGTGATAAAATAATGGATCTGGCCCAGGGCAGCACCATAAAAATGGTGGTTGAGACCGCGATGGACAGCCGCATGATTAAAATCGCCCGCGTGGGCATGCCCGATGATATCGCAGGGGCAGTTGCATTTCTTGCGTCAGACGAGGCGAGCTATATTACCAGCCAGGCCATCAATGTATGCGGCGGGCTTGAAGTTCATTAATCTGTTGTAGGGGGATGACTGCCATGCAGTATGATATTAAAACCATGTCACAGGATGAAATCGACCGTTTTCTTGCTGCTGAGAAGATGGGCTTTCTTTCGCTCACTGATGGCGAAACACCCTATACCATTCCTCTTGCCTATTTTTACGATACGGGCTGTATTCATATTACCATACGGCAGGAAGGCCGCAAAATGGCCTATATCAGCAGAAACAAAAATGTCTGCTTTGCGGTCTGCCGGGTGCCGGAGGATTTCGGGATGCAGAAGAGGAACTATATTTCTGTTATCTGCGACGGCGTGCTGGAGCATGTGACCGACCCGGATGAGCTCAGGAAAGCTGTTCGTGCAGGAGAAAAACATCTGGGCATGCCCGAGGGCGCATGGAACGGCCTTCTTGAGAAGACGCTGCAGAACCCCGAGTCATCAAGTTTCTGGAAGATTCGAGTCGAATCCTTCGGCGGCAAAAGAGTATAAAAAAAGCCGCCCGTTATAAACGGGCGGCGGTGCTTCTGCAGCAGTTTATTTTTTTTCGCGTTCGTATTTGAACATGCAGACGCAATCCCCGTCAGCCATGCGGGAGAGAATCGTGCCCTTCATGCCGGGGAATGCCGCCTGGGTGGCTGCCACATCCATCTCGCAGATGACGCGGCAGGGCTTATTGAACTTGAATTCAGAGTGAATGCCGAACTTCAGACATGGGCAGACCCGCTGAATCTCAAGCACGCCATCGGTCGTATTGTTGGAAATGTCGACGACCTCCATTTCCATGCCGATCTGTTTATAGGGCGCAACCGCATCCCTGAATGCCTCGGCAAGGGTCGGGTGTTTTTCAAGAAATTTACCCATATTTTTGCGCTGCCGCTCGGGATAACCGTCAAAGAGCGTATCCCACGCTTTTTTTTCACCGGACTCATCCGTTATTTTGCGATAGACAACAAATTTTTCCCTAAACATGTCAAGTGGATTCATTCTTCCCTCCTTAAAATATTGGTTACCCGTTCAGCCTGCTTCAGCTGTTTGCCCACATTGTTTACAGATCATCATGAAATGCTGCCGGATTGACGGTTTCCTGCTGCTGACCGAGGCAGGCCTCGCGCCTTTCTGAATCCGTGTGCCGCCATCATGACAGCCGAACTGTTCTATGGCGTCGCGTCCTGTGTGGCGCAGTGCCTACACCCCGCAAGGTGTATCGGGCCAGATGGTTTTATGCAGCTGCAGAGAAAGCCTTGCTCCGATTCCGTCTTCAAGCATCCAGCCTGCAAGCATGACCGGAGTCATTATATCATAGAGTGGTGAAAAATGAATATTTTTTATTTTGAAAAAGTCGGGGAGTTTTTCCAGCACGGCTTTAGCATAGTCATAATCTTCGCGTGAGCCGATAACAAATTTCACCTCATCATGGTCCGTGAGGCGCCCGAGATTGGAAAAATCATTACTACCGGATTCCCGGCTCGACGGGCATTTTATATCCATGATGCGAACGCAGCGGGAGTCAAGCATAGCTATGTTTTTCGAACCGTTGGTTTCGATAAGTACGGTATAGCCCCGGTCGAGCAGGCGGGCTGCAAGAACGGGTGTTTCCTGCTGCAGGAGTGGTTCTCCGCCGGTTATTTCAACAAGGCGGCAGGGATAGGCACCTATGCGCGACATGATCTCATCAAGCGAACAGTTCAAGCCTTCTTCATAGGCATAGGTTGTGTCGCACCACGAGCAGCGCAGATTGCATCCCGTGAGCCTCACAAAAACACAGGGCAGGCCGGCATATGACGATTCGCCCTGAATGCTGTAAAATAGTTCATTGACCTTCAGCATAGCGTTTTAAACAGCATGGTTGCAGGCAGTTCTTTGTTGGCACTTTGCCGCATCAAATATCCGGCAGCTTTTTTAAACAGTCCGGGCGGAGATATCTCCGCGAAGGGCGCTTTTTGTACATGTGATGATGTGCTTGTTGTGAGAGGGCAGTATAGGTTGAAGGGAAGTGAGCGTCAATGCAAATAATGCCTTCGAAAGAGATTCAGCTTGCCATTGCCGATGATTGCATTATCATGACGAGCTTGAACATGGTTTTGATTTGACTTGAAAAGGAGATTTTTATGACCGTTTCCATCAGTACCGTTACCGGGACAATTACCCCCGATGAGCTCGGCACCACGCTTATGCATGAGCATATGTTCGTGCAGTATGGCGGTCCCTCTGCGGAGTACTGCCGTCCTGGCCGCCCGCGCGACGAGGCTATTGCCGACTGCCTTGAGTACATAGCGCAGATCAGGGCCTATGGCGTGCAGAGCATCGTTGATCCGACGACGGTCGATCTTGGCCGCAATGCGCCGCTTATGGCCGAGATTGCTGCCAGAAACAGTTTTAATATTATCTGCTGCACCGGCATATACAGCACGGCCACCTATGTGCGGCTCCGTGACCGCCTGGGCGGCAGCCCTGATGCTGTTGCGGATTTGTTTATCCGCGAGCTTACCGACGGCATCGGCGATACGGGGGTGAAGGCCGGCTTTATCAAGGTTGTCTCCACTGCCCCTGCCATCCGCCGTGATGAGCATGAGCTGCTTCTTGCGGCTGCCCATGCCTCTGTCGCAACAGGGGCGCCCATCATCACCCACACCGACGGCGTACTCGGAGATGAGCAGCAGCGCATCTTCACTGCTGCGGGTGTGCCCGCGCGCAGCATCGTCATCGGCCACAGCTGCAGCTCGACCAGCTTTGCCTATCACCACGGCCTTGTTCAGGCAGGTTCCTATCTTGGTTTTGACCAGATCGGCATGGAAACCGTCCTGCCTGACGAGGTGCGCGTTGACAGCATGCTCAAGCTCATTCATGCGGGGTGGGCTTCGCGCATCATGATCTCTCACGATTCAGTGTGGCACTGGGTGGGCGGCCCGCGCATGGGCACGGGTATACACAAAAACTGGAAGCCGACGAATTTTTTCGAACGTATCGTGCCCATGCTGCAGTATGGCGGCGTTACCGATGAACATATCAAGACTATGCTGCGGGATAACCCCAGGCGTTTTTTTGCAGGGCAGGATACAGTGTCACCTGCAGAGCATGGAGCCTGTTGACGGCAGTTTTTTTTGAGAAAATGTTAATATTTAATACACTTTCAGTTAACTGCTAAATTTTTTTACCGGTTTGACCGATAAGTATTGACATGGCGGTTTTTTTTTTATATGTATTCAACAATTCGGAACACATTGTGTTGTACCGCCTTATTTTACGGGCAAGCGCGCCAGTAATTTGCAGTAAAGCTGAATGATTGCGGTCTGCAGAAGATGGTTGTCGCGCTTGGTTTATACTAATGTAGGTTCACTATTAAACAACAAAAGGGAGGATGTTCATGAAAAAGGCAAAAATTAGTCTCGCGGTGGCTGGCATCTGTCTTGCTCTGGCCATGGTATGCAGCTCTGCACAGGCAGCCAGCCCTGTGATTTCCCTCGACCCGGGCGATACGCTGACCCGCGAATTCATTCTTGGTGATGAAATCGACTTCAGCAAACTCGGCCCTGCTAAGCTGTTTCTGGTCATCGGCACCGGCGACAATGAGACACTTCTGGGCGATTTGACCATATCCGTAACATCATCTGTTGTTGCCGAGGAGTTCGGAACAGATATAGACTATACGGTTCAGGGTGTTGCCATTGGCCTTGACACAAAACCCGCTTTTAAATTAGGTAAGCCCACTGTGTTCGCTCCGGTAACAACCGTGCCGAATGCAGCGAAAAAAGTCATTAAGCTCAACTCCGCTTATGGATTTGCCCTAGTGGTTATTTATATAAGCAACTTTGACGGCGATACCTATGGCAACCCGGTAAAGTTTTCGGCAACTTTCGGTATGTCTGTGGGTGTTGCACAATAGTGCCCCTTGTTTTCAGGAAAAGATTTGTGCAAGAATTGAAACATGGCGAAATAGGGGAGTCATACGATAATAAAATCTCCTAAAGCCGCGGCTTGAAACACAGCACACTTAAAATTAAAAATGTTTAATATATAATAAGGGGGTCCAATGACACATGCAGTAAAATTCATTGCAGTGCTGCTTTTTGTGAGCATCTTTTCTTTATCGGGGGTTGCCGCGGCGAATCCGGATCAGTCAGGCGTTGAGCAGCAGCTTCTGATGATGAAAAAGCAGATGGAGCAGATGCAGAAGAAGATGCAGGAGCTGCAGTCCCAGCTTGAAACAACTCAGCAAAGCGCGGTCTCGGCCCAGCAGCAGGCTACGCAGACTGCCCAGCAGGTTGACCAGAAGGTTGCCGAGGTATCCGGAAAGTTCAAGACTCTTGATGACCTTGCAAAAAAATTCAGCCACCTCAAGATAAACGGCTATGTCCGTTCGCGCTGGTGGGAAGGCGACCATGAGGAACATTCATTCGACGTGACCGAAATCGCTTTTCATTTGCGTTATGATGTGAGCGAAAATATTTCCGGGGAATTCCATCTGTGGTTTCACCCCAGCGGCAATGCAACGGGCCGCACCGAGTTCTCAAATTACAGCAACTGGGCAGGCCCGACGACATTTTTCGAGTCGGCTTTTGCCGAATTTCGCAATCTCAATATCGGCCCTGTTGAAGGCAAGCTCATTGTCGGTAAAACACGGAATATGGCCTACGGCATTGTTCCCGGCGGCACCTATGACGGCCGCGTCTCCAGCGACTACAGCCTGTTTCATGTTGAAAATAATATTTCCCGCATTACCGGTATTCAGTACCTCACCAAGTGGCAGCAGTGGCGGTGGAATTTTGCGGTCTTCAACGGTTACGGTATTAACGGCGACGGCGGCAGATTCGGTGCACGGCCCGCAGGCATCCGCCAGCTAGGCGTCGGCCAGCTGAATCTTGACGACAATCACAATAAGGCCTTCAGTTCGCGTCTGGGCTATGTTTTCGCCAAGCAGGCGTTTATCGACAAGCTTGAAATCGGCGCCAGCTATTTTACCCAGAAGCTCAGCGATAATGATCTGAGCAACTTCAATTCCATCATGGGCCGCAATGCGGGCATGCAGGGCAATTTCTTTGGCAATCCTTCCCGCGCACGCAGTGACCGGCGCGGCGGTATGGATCTTGCCTGGGATTACGGCCCCTATGCCGTGAAGGCGGAATATCTCCGGGGTTCTGTTTCCGACGTGACCAGCGACTGGTGGTATGCCATGGTCGGCTACAAGTTAAAACCGCTGAGAATGGATTTCTGGCTGCGGTATTCAGAAGCAAACTACGATCAGAAAACAATCCGGGATATACGCGGCAGCGGCGCCTGGGATAAGAAGCAGTGGACGCCTTTGATTGTCTATCATCTCCACCCCATGGTTGACCTGTTCTTTGAATATTATCTTAATGATGTCGACAAGCCAAGAAACTCGGGTAATATCAAAGACAATAATTACGGCTTCGTGGAACTGATTGTGAAATATTAAATATAAAATTTTGCCAGGCACGCAGGGGGTGGACGAAAGCTCACCCCCTTTTTTACATTTATAGGCAAAAGGCAGGCGGACATGAAGGTTTTACTGTCAGGCAATGAGGCAATAGCGCGGGGCGCATATGAGGCGGGAGTGCGGGTGGCCGCAGCCTATCCGGGTACGCCCAGCACCGAGATTCTTGAAAATATCGTCCAGTATAAGGAGATATACGCCGAGTGGTCTCCCAATGAGAAAGTTGCCCTTGAAGTAGCCCTCGGCGCGGCCATAGCCGGCGGCAGGGCGCTTGCCTGCATGAAGCATGTGGGGGTCAATGTGGCTGCCGACCCCCTGTTTACCGCATCCTACACCGGTGTGCGCGGCGGCCTGGTGATTATCACTGCCGATGACCCGGAAATGCACAGCTCACAAAACGAGCAGGACAACCGCAATTACGCAAAATTTTCCAAAATTCCGATGCTTGAGCCCGCAGACAGCCAGGAGGCCAAGGATTTCATAAAACTGGCTTTTGAACTGAGCGAGCGCTTTGACACGCCCGTATTTGTGCGCTCAACGACTCGCATATCCCATGCAAAATCTATTGTCGAGCTTGCCGAGCCGGAAAAGCGCCAAGCGCCCAAAGAGCTGCAGCACCAGTTTGAGAAATTCGTCATGCTGCCGCGCAATGCCCGCATGCGCCATCCCCTTGTCGAGGAGCGAACCAGAATGCTGGCTGCATTTGCCGACACCTTTAGCGGCAATGAAATCATTCTGCAGGAAACCGATATCGGCATTATAGCCAGCGGCACAGCCTATCAGTATGCGCGGGAAAGCTTTCCGGCAAAATCGTTTTTAAAACTCTCCATGGTCCATCCTCTTCCGGCGAAAAAAATAAAGGATTTTGCCGGGCAGGTGAAAAAGCTCTACGTGCTGGAGGAGCTTGATCCTTTTTATGAAGAACAGATCAAGGCCCTGGGCATTGACGTGACCGGAAAAGATGTTTTCCCCCTTTGCGGTGAATTCAACCCCGCGACAGCCGATGCGGGCATTGCCGGCATTGCGCTGAAAAAAGATGAAAAGCCGCTGCTTGAGTATATTCCAGCCCGACCGCCCAATATGTGCCCGGGCTGCCCGCATCGGGGCATTT
>JAFGCP010000062.1 GCA_016932595.1 Deltaproteobacteria bacterium | reverse complement strand
CCCACCGCCTGAATCGGCGGAAAATTGAAGGCCATGGGTATATTCCAGAGCAGAAAGAGCCACATAATAGTGCTGCGCTCGGTATGCTGATCGATGGAGCTCAGGGTCATGCCGAAGATGAACATGAAAATGGAGGAAAAGAAAAAAAGCTTTTTGGGATTATACTTATCCGAAAGAAAGCCGGCGGCCATAACACCAAGGCCCGCCATGATGGAGCCGGGAAGCATGGTGAGGCCCGTGGTGAGCGTGGTGAACCCCCGGAACCGCTCCATATACATGGGAATCAGCATGAATATGCCGTACACTGCTATGCTCATAAAAAACATGCACAGCACGCTCATGGTGAAATCGCGGTATTTGAAAATCCGCACATCAAAGAGCGGCTTTTCCGCATAAAGCTCGATCCAGATGAACAGCGGCAGCGATATGCAGAAAATGATCACCAGCGAAAGGATGAAATCCGATTGCAGCCAGCCGTACTGCTGACCCTTGCTGAGGAAAGCAATGAACGATCCGAAAGCAATGGCCATGGTGATAAATCCCGGCAGATCAAAGGATTTTGCTGCCGCATCTTTTTTGCCTGTTTCCCAGAGCAGCATGAGGGTCAGAGCCGCGCCGATGATACCGATGGGCAGATTCACGTAAAATACCCAGCGCCAGCTCAAATGCTCGGTGATAAGACCGCCGAGGGTAGGCCCCATGGCCGGAGCGCAGCTGGCTCCCAGGCCGTAAATGCCAAGGGCCATGCCGCGTTCCTTTTCGGGAAACACCTCCATGAGAATGATCATGCCGATGGGCACGACGATGCCCTCGCCGATGCCCTGGCAGAACCGGGCGAAGTTCATCATGCCGATGCTGGTGGCCTGGCCGCAGATGGCCGAGAAGGTTGTAAAGACTACAAGGCCCAGCAGATAGGTGTTGCGATGCCCCAGCACCGAGGCCAGCCAGCCCGTGCTGGTCATGCCGATGGCCGCGGCAATGAAATAGGAAATGATGACCCACTGCACGCCATAGGTGTCGGTGTTGAGCGAGGACATCATCTTGGGCAGCACCACATCGACAATGGTGCCGTCGAGCAGCGCGATGAAAATGCCGATCATCACGATGAAGGCGGCGGTCCATTTCGACCCGGGCTGGACTGTAGTTTTTTCTGCTTCTGCCATACTGTTATTTCATTCAGCCTTGTTCGGAAGCTTTTTACAACCGCTCTGGATACCGGCTTTCGCCGGTACGACGGAATTAACACAGAGAACTCAAGGAGGGCGTCATCCCGGCGAACGCTGCAATCAAGTATTTTTAATTTAATTTAATCCCTATCGTTACCGAATAGCCGGGCTTCAACAGATGATCGGGGTCATCGGTAACCTGTATTTTAATGGGTATGCGCTGCACGACTTTGGTGAACTCGCCCGTGGTGGTGTCGCGCGGTATGAGCATGAACTGAGAGCCCGTGGCATCGCCGATCTTTATCACCTTGCCCGTAAAGGTTTTATGTGAGAATGCGTCAACCTCAAGGTCAACCTTCTGCCCCAGTGCCACGCCTTTCATTTTTGTTTCTTCAAGCTGGGCGCGCACGAAAACATTGCCGGTATCATAGATGCTGAATATGGGAAAACCGGGTGTCGCATAGTCGCCGGCATGGATGAACTTTTTCGCCACCACGCCGTTTATGGGGCTTTTAATCCGGGTGTGCTCAAGATTAAGCTTTGCAACCTCGAGGCCTTTGGCAGCCTCTTTTGCTTCTTTTTCAGCGGCCATAATCCTGGTTTCAAGTTCCTTGACCACGAGCTTTTCAGCAACCACGCGCTCATAGGTCTCTCCGGCCACATGCACGCCGAGCCTGGCGGAACTCAGCGTTGCCACAGCTGCCGTGCGCTCGGCATTGATGTTGTCGAACTGATGCTTGGCAACGCTTCTGGTCTCATACAGATTTGCAACGCGCTTGAAGTCGCGCTGAACGCGGTCAAAATTCGCCTGAGCTTTTTTCAGATCATCCTCGGCTTTTGCAATGCCGCTTTGCGCAATGTTTGTTTGGCGGTCGACCACCTGCGTGGTACGCTCAAGGGTAATTCTTAAACCCTCGACATTCTTGAGGGCCTTTTCCGCTTTTGCCTGCGACAGCTCAACCTGCGCCTGGTAATCAACCGGGTCGAGGATTGCCAGCAGCTGGTCCTTTTTTATGACATGGGACTCATCAACCAGAAGTTCTTTAATATGGCCCGGCACGCGCGGGGTCATATTTATAAGGTCTGATTCAACAAAGGCATCATCGGTAATGGCATGGGTAAACCGGTAATACAGCCAGTGCATGCCATAGGGTATGGCCGCGATGATAACCAGCAGGCATAGCGTATTGGTGATTCTGCTTTTCAGGTCAGCGGTTTTCCATTTGTCAAAAACGCTCATGTTCATGCTCCGGTTTCTGTGGTCGGCATGCCGACGGTAAAGAGGTTAAAAATGTGATTTTTAAAGGCGCTGCGCTCATAGACCCGCGTATTCATGGAGCGCCCCATATGCTGAAATACGTTTTCTCCGGAAAAATATAATAGAAGAATCGATATCAGGCTCATTTCGGCAAGCTGCGGGTCAAGGTCGGGCCGTATAAAGCCCGATTGCTGGCCCTGCTGCAGAAAGCCCGCTATGTTTTGGGAGAGTTTTATGAAGTACTTTTCTGTCAGGAGATCGACATAGTGGCCGTTGCCGATTGTTTCTCGCTGAATGATATTATAGACCCTGGCGCCCCTGGCAAAAGTCTGCTCAAAAAAATCAATGATGGCCGATAGCCTTGCCCGCGGGTCGCTGTCTTCAGCAAGCAGGCTCTCAAGACCCTGACAGAAAAGCTCCAGATATTCTTCGATCAGCTCCAGATACAGGGCCTCTTTGTTTTTAAAATGATAATAGATCATGGGCTTGGTGAGCCCGGCCTTTTCAGCTATTTCGCGCATGGATGCGCCGTCGAAGCCTTTGTCAAAAAAAACTTCGATTGCAGCTTCAATAATTTTTTCTTTTGATGTCAGCATACTTTTTTATTTTATTTACTTACCGGTAAGTAAATATTACCATCCTTTCAGCGGTTCGTCAAGCGGCCAGTTGCAATGCTTTGAAAAATCTATTAAAATATAAAAAAATTAGCCGTGATGCTTAGTCTGCTGTATGCCTTGCTGCATATATTTTATGAAAACTTCAAAATCATGACATTTTGTCAAGCTGATTGAAGTTGACATGCGATTTTCATTTGCTATGATTTTTTTTGTTTTGCTATGTACCGTACAGGCGGCATAGCTTAAAAAATAATTTTACTAGACCGGTATGCCCTATGGAACTCAAACGCATTACCGACTACTTGGACGCATATCTCGATATCCGATCGTTTCAGGACGACTCGGCCAATGGCCTGCAGGTTGAAAACAGCGAAAATGTCGAAAAAATAGGCCTCGCTGTTGATGCCTGCCATGAGGCCATCTGCAAGGCAGGGGAAGCCAAATGCGATATGCTCATCGTGCATCACGGGCTTTTCTGGGGCCGCCAGCAGCTTATTGTTGACAATCATTTTCAGCGCATCCGCGCCCTTGTCATGGCCGACATGGCGCTCTACGCCGCTCATCTTCCCCTTGATGCCCATCCGGAAGTCGGCCATAACCGCCTTATTGCCGAGAAACTTAATCTTGCCGATATAGAGCCTTTCGCCCTGTATCGCGGCAGGCATATCGGCGTCAAGGGGCGGCTGCAGATGCCCTGTTCATGCGCCGAAGCTGCGGCTTCAGCAGAAAAGACCATCGGCGCATGCCGGGGCCTTTTGGAATTCGGCCCTGAAAAAATTAATACTGCCGCCATTGTTGCCGGCTCAGCCACCGACCCCGATCTTTTCAAGGAGTTAAAAGTCGCCGGCATTGATCTGTTCATAACCGGCGAGCCTAAACACGGCGCCTATCATCTGGCGCAGGAATTCGGCCTGAATATTTTCTATGGCGGACATTACCAGACTGAGACCTTCGGCATGAAGGCATTAGGAGAGCAGCTGCACAAGCTGTTTGCTATCCCCGTGGTTTTCATAGATGCTCCCTGCATCTTTTAAAACCGCACATACGGCTGCGCACAGAAACACCGGCACAGGCAGAAAGGCATACTGACAGCAGCCGCCGCGCCCGAAACGATTTCTCTAACTGATTTTACAGGAGGATGTCATGATAGAGTTTGAACAAACCTTTCGCAACTTTCTGATGGCCCATCAGGAAAAACACAACCGCACCTACCACTTCCTCATTCTCATGGACGCAATAATGACTGCCGCCAAGCGCATCGAGCTCTATTACCGCACCGGCGCGCTCAAGGGCAATCTCGGCATGGCCGGCTCGATCAATGTGCAGGGTGAGGACGTTATGAAGATGGATGACATCGCTCATGAGATCGTGGCACATTATCTGGCAAACAGCGAGCGCGTCATTCAGGTGGTCAGCGAAGAGTGCGAGAATATCATCGACATGAACAGGGATGGCGGCCGCTACTTTGTGTATTTTGATCCCCTGGACGGTTCATCCAATGTGGCCCATGGCCTGCCGGTGGGGTTCATGTTCGGCATTGCCAAGCGCAACCTCGACGGCAACCTTCAGGGCCCTGAGGATTTTCACCTGCGCTCGGGCCGCGAATATATCGCCGCGGGCATGTTCGTGATACCCACGGGCATGTTCACGCTGGCGCTTCGCGATGCGGGCTGCTGGCGCTTTCACTGCGATGAAACAGCCACCTATGTCAAGCCCATGCGCATGACCCTGCCTGATAATCCAAAAAAATGGGAGCTTTCCTTTAATGCGGGCAACACGACCACCTTCAGCGAAAAAGTGCAAAAGTGGATCGGCGCAAATATGGACAAGTACAAATTCCGCTATATCGGCGCCCTTGCCGGCGATTTCCACCGCCTGCTGTCAAACGGCGGCCTGTTCATGTATCCGGCCATCGTCAACCATCACGACCCTAAGGAAAACAGGCCCCAGGGCAAGCTCAGGCTGCTGTATGAGGCCAATGTCGTCGCCTTCATGTGCAAAGAGGCGGGCGGCGCCGCCATCGATGAAAACGGTACGCCCATACTTGATATCAAGCCCTCCAAGCATCACCAGCGCACCACGCTCTATGTCGGCTCCAAGCCTGTTATCGAGGACCTTGCAAAAGCTCTCAAGGGCTGAAAGCACGCAAACAGGCAATCCGTAAAAGGCCCACCTCTTCGACCGGGTGGGCCTTTTTAATCTTCAACTGACCGCTGTACGGATAGTCCAGGCATTCTATGTGAAATAACCGCCACCATTAAAAGCGGAAGGCGCCCCCTCCACTTACCCCGTAACTGCTGCGGTCATACCCTTGCGTGACTCCTGTTGCGCACTCCTGCTGATGCTAGAGCATTTTTTAAAATAGTATAGCCATATACGCACAGGTGAGCTTTTGGTGAGTGTAGCCCGTGCGGTTCGAGCGATTGGCTTTGCATCATTAGCTGGCTGCACTTTGCGAGAATTTAGCACGGGCAAACGAATCAAAAGTTCCCCTGTGCGCACGGCTACAACAAAAAGAAAAATGCTCTAAATTCTGAATTCTGACTTCAAATTCACGATTCTTCAACCACCTTACTTCACCCTTCCATTTTACAGGGGAAAGTGTTATGAACCATCACATATGCAACAGTTTTCAACGATTTAGCCGTTTGCAGCAGCAAAGGCAATCAAAAAAATCACCTGAACTCACAGCCAAGAACTATGTCCCGTCGAGCAACCAGATCGCTTCTCCTGGCGGCAATGCTGTGCATGCTTCCTTTGCGTGCGCTTGCAGCCGATGTGGCCATTGTCGCCTCAAGCGACATACTCCCCTATACTACCTGCATAGAGGGCATCAAGGAAGCGCTTTCGGCATTTGCACTTCAGACAACGATTCTGCCGGAGGATACGGAAGAGGCCCTTGATGCCGTCAGGGAAATTAAGGACAAAAACCCGCAGGTGATGATAGCTGTCGGGCCGCAAGCCGCTTTTGCCATGGCAAAGGAGCAGGGTTCTCCGAAGCGTCTTTTCTGCATGATACTGAATCCCGATAAACTCTTCGCGCAAACCAGGGCATTCCCCGGCGTAAGCCTCAATATATCCCCGGCCTTCCAGATGCAGAAAATACGGGACACCTTGCCGGGCCGCGCGCGCATCGGGGTTTTTTACACCCGCGAAGCAAATCAGGCCGCCATTGACGCCCTTGCAGCTGAAGCAAAAAAAAATGCCCTCACGCTGATCCCCTTTCCCATGGCCTCGGCAGGCCAGATATCAACCAAGCTTGAATCCAAAGACTTCGCCGTGGACGCGCTGCTCATCATTCCCGACGAACTGCTGGGATCGACCAAAATCGTCGAATACATCATCAAGGAGGCGCTGCGCAGAAAAATACCCGTGGTGGGGTACAACAGCTGGTTTGCCAAAAACGGCGCCGTGCTTGCTTTTGCCGTTGACTACAAAGGCGTAGGGCGGCAGGTGGCGGACCTTGCCCGGGCCCTGCTTGCGGGCGGGGCCATGGAGGCTGCGGCCTTTGCCCCGCCGGCAAAAATAAAGATAAGCATCGATGCAAAAACAGCGGAAAAGCTGGGCGTGCGGCTTGCCCCCGCTGCCATCCAGCAGGCCGATGAGGTGATCAAATGATGAAATGGGGGCTCAATCTCAAGTTCATCTGCTACACGGTCTTCATCGTCGTGTTCATATCGCTCGTGTTCAGCGCGGTCTTCATCTTCCAGTCGCGCAAGGCCCTGCTGCAGGAATTCAGAAATACCGCGGAATCGCTCGTAAAAAATCTGGCGCTCAATATAGAAGTGCCCCTTTTCATCGAAAACCAGTCGGCCCTTGCCTCGCTGGCGCAAAACCTCATGAAAGAGGAGACGGTGCAAAGCGTGAGCATCTATAATGAAGCAGGAAAAGCCCTGGTGTCGCTCAGCAAGAGCCGCAGGCTTTTCCCCTGGCAGAAGGAGCTTGTTGTCTATCAGGTGTACTTCTCCTCCGACACGGGCGATGAGACGACCGATGAAATGGCGCTGTATTCCCGGCAGGGGGCAGAGGGCAGTACCGGCAGGGGCACGAACAGCGCCATAGGCAAAATCGAAGTCCTTTTCTCGCGCGACAGCATCATCAGCGCGCTGAACCGCATGCGGTGGTGGATATTCATATCGGCAACCATTGCGGCCTGTATCGGCGGCGTTGCCGCTCTCTATTTCTCGCGCACGCTGATTCTGCCGGTTCAGCGTCTTGCGCAGGCTACCTACTCGATAGCCCGGGGCAACTGGGAAGAGCGGCTCTCCGTATCAGGCAGCGATGAGCTCGGGCAGTTGACGGAATCGTTTAACCTCATGGCCCAGTCGCTCATTTCCAAGCGCGACGAGCTTGAGGACACCTACCGGGCCCTTGGGCATCGGGACAGGCTGGCCGAAATCGGCAAATTTTCAACCATCATCGCACATGAGCTGAAAAATCCGCTGGGCATCATCAAAGGCGCCGTCGATATCATAGCAAAGCCGTCAACCACGCCGGAGCTGAACGAAACCATGAGCGGCTATATTCAGGACGAAGTCCGGAGGCTCAATAAAATTATCGATGATTTTCTGGCCTTCGCCCGCCCTGCCCCGCCGCAGAAACAGCTGTGCGATGTCAACGATGTTGTGCGCAAGCTTGCCGCCCATTTCAGCGTGCCCGACGAGGAGCAGAAAAACGTGCGGCTCCAGCTGGACCTGTGCGGCCGGACGCAAACCCACATAGATGAAGACCAGATATACCAGGTGCTGCTGAACCTGGCCAACAATGCCCAGCAGGCCATGGAGCGCGACGGCAGTATCACCATCCGTACCGGCTGCCATGAGGGCCTGATCACCCTGCAGGTACAGGACAGCGGGCCGGGCATACCGTACGAGATACGCGAGAAAGTGTTCGAGCCTTTTTTCACAACCAAAACGCAGGGCACGGGCCTTGGCCTTGCGATTGTCAAAAAATTCATTGAAAGCCATCAGGGCGGCATATCCATCGCAGATGCGCCCGGAGGGGGCACGGTTTTTAAAATAGTTCTGCCGGGCGCCGAGGCCTGAGCATGGCAAGGAGCATCCTATGAATAAAATTCTGATCGTCGATGATGAAAAAAAAATGCGGCATATCCTGCAGATCATTCTGGAGCAGAAGGGCTACCGCACCGAGCAGGCCTCAAACGGCAGCGAAGCCCTCGAGCTTATTAAAAAATATCACTATGCCATGGTCATCACCGACCTGAAAATGCCGGTCATGGACGGCCAGGAGCTGATCCGCGAAATCAAAAAGATCGATCCCGATTATCCCGTCGTCGTGCTGACGGCCTACGGCTCCATCGATTCTGCCGTGGGGGCAATACGCGAGGGCGCCATCGACTACATTACCAAGCCGTTTGAAGAAGAAAAAATCCTGCTGACCGTTCAGCGCTCCATCCGGTTCTCCGAGCTGGTGGATGAAAAGCGCATTCACCGCGAGGAGCTGTCCGAGTTTTTCGAGTTCCATAATATCGTTACCGAATCGCAGCAGATGCTGCAAATCATCAAGCAGGCTGCCATGGTTTCCAAAAGCCCGAGCACGACCGTGCTGCTGCTGGGTGAAAGCGGCACCGGCAAGGAACTGCTGGCGCAGGCCATTCACTACAACAGCAGCCGGGCGGCAAAAAAATTCATGGCCATCAACTGCGCCGCCATCGCCCCGACGCTCATCGAAAGCGAGCTGTTCGGCCATGAAAAGGGGGCATTCACCGGCGCCGACCGGCAGCGGCCGGGCCGCTTTGAAATCGCCAATGAAGGCACGGTGTTTCTTGACGAGGTCGGCGACCTGACGCTCGAAGCGCAGGCAAAGCTTTTGCGCTTTCTTCAGGAAAAGGAGTTCGAGCGGGTGGGCGGCACCGAAACCGTTCAGTCCGACGTCCGGGTCATCGGGGCGACCAATAAAAACCTTACGGAGCTGGTCGAACAGCAGAAATTCCGCGAAGATCTTTTTTACCGCCTTAATGTCTTCCCCCTGTATCTGCCGCCCCTGCGGGACCGGCGGCAGGACATTACCGCTCTGGCCCTGCATTTTCTGCGTCGTTCGGCAAAGTCAATGGGGAAACCCAATCCGCAGATCAACGACGATGCCATGCGGGCGCTCACGCGCCACGGCTGGCCCGGCAATATCCGCGAGCTTCAGAACGCCATCGAGCGGGCCGTCATTCTTTCCGCTGATGGGCAGATACGCTCGGAGCATCTCGGTTTTTTAAGCGCGCCCGGCGCTGCCCCTCCTCCTGCGCAGGCCGACCCCGGGCTGTTCCGCCTGCCGCCCGACGGCATGAATCTCGAAGAATTTGAAATAAAGCTCGTGCGCGACGCAATCGAGCTTGCCAGTGAAAACCAGAGCGAGGCTGCCCGGCTGCTGGGCCTGAGCCGCGGAAAGTTCCGCAGTCTTGTGAATCGTTTGCGAGGTGACAATGAAGAGTTGTAGTCTTTTTATGGCGCTGGCGGTGCTTGCCGCCTGCATGCTGCAGGCCGACGCACGAGCCCAGGAGGCGCCTGCCGCGCCGCCGCTGGCTGAAACCGAGCTCATGTTCATGGGCGAAGAACTCTATACGGTATCCATTGCATCGCGCAAGGCAGAGCCCCTGCGGCGGGCCCCGGCGGCCGTTACCATCATCCAGGGAGACGAACTGCAGCGCTACCGTACGCTGGCAGAGGCCCTGCGCCACGCCCCCGGGTTTTTTATCGACCGCAACGAGGGCAAGGAGCGCATTTTCCTGCGGGGAATACCGGATTCTTTTCTGGTAATGATGGACGGCGTGCCCTTTGCCAGCGACGCATCCACAAGGGACTATCCCCGGGGCATGGACCTGTCGCTGGAATACATCGAAAAAATTGAAATCATCCGCGGCCCCGGCTCAGCTCTGTGGGGGCCCGACGCATTTTCCGGCGTGGTAAACCTCGTGACGAAAAAGGGCGAAAAGCTGCAGGGGGGCCAGGTAACGGCCGAACTGGGCTCCGACGATACGCGCGGCACGACCATGCAGGCCGGCTTTGCCAAAAAAGGCTGGGACGCCTATCTTTTCGGCTCATCGTCCCAGACGCACGGCTTTGAGGATGATCTGCCCGGCGGCGGCCAGCGGCGCGATGACCGCTTCGGCGAGCTGTACGCCAAGGTCAGCTACAAGGACATCTTCGAAATCTCTGGCCGCTACTCGAAATACCGCGACTACTATACCGAGCCCGTATTTCTGCTTGAAGGCCAGGAGTTCAAGCCCCTTTCCTTTGTGCAGGCGACGCTCAACAAATCCTTTGCAACATCCTCGGTTTCGCTGCAGGGATGGTACCAGTTTTTCAACAGCCTGGAGGACTATGACCCGACGCGCTACCGGCAGAAAAACAAGCAGTACGGAGCCGAGCTCAAATACGACCAGACGCTTTTTGAAAGCAACTATGCCACCTTCGGCGCCTCCATCCGCTACAACGACGGCAGCCGCACCAAGCTGGATGCCTATGGCGAGGAGTTCGAGTATTTCCCCCGCTATGATACGCGCCGCTACTCGACCTATTTTCAGGACAAGTGGAAGCTCACGGACAATCTTGAAACCACCGTGGGCCTGCGCTATGACAATCACAGCGAGTACGAGCGTTTTTTCAGCCCGCGCTTCGGCATCAATTACCTGTTTCTCGAGTATTTCGACATCAAGCTGCTGTACGGCCGGGCCTTCCGCACGCCCAGCCTTGCCGTGGTCATTGAAAAGCCCGGCCTGAGCCCCGAGCAGATCGACAGCTACGAAGCGGAGCTCGGCTTTCACTACAAAAACCTGTTCGGCATCGCGCTCAACTTCTTTTACAATGATCTCAAGGACCTGATCGAGCGAAACGCGCTGGGGCAGATAAGCAATAACGGCCGGGACAATATCCGGGGGTTTGAACTTTCCGTGACCGGCAAGCCGCTGAAGAGCCTGTCGCTCTACGGGAACTATTCCCGGCTGCTCGGAAGCAGGCAGCGCGGCGCAAGCGCGACAACCGAGATCACCAACCCTGAAAACCCCGAAGAAACAATCGAAAATACCATCGAGAGTTTTTACAATGTAGCTCCCGACCATATCGTCAACCTTGGCGTTGAGTACAGCTTTCTGCGCCATTTCCGGTTCAACGTAGAGATGAATTTCGTAGACCAGCGCAAGCTCGGCGTATCAAGCGACGGCAGCCGCAGCAGGCGCCACCTGGGCTCGTATGCGGTTTTTGACGCCAGCCTGTTCGTAACGGGTCTGCCGGTCAAAAACATGGAGCTCGCGCTCAAGCTCAGGAACCTCACCGACCGTCATTACACCACGCGCGGCGTTTTCGGGAATGTGGATGGCGAAGGAAGCAAGGCGTATTTTATAGTCAAATACAAATTCTAGAGCATGGTTTTTTCTGT
>JAFGCP010000406.1 GCA_016932595.1 Deltaproteobacteria bacterium | reverse complement strand
TCAAAGCTCTGCACCCCCACGCTCAGACGATTGACGCCTGCGTCCTTTAAGACTTTTAGATGCCTGTCGGTCAAATGATTGGGGTTGGTCTCAACCGACAGCTCCCGGATGCTGAAATTTTCGCGGCAGTAGTCGAGCACGCGGGTGAGCCCGTCAAGGGAGATCGTGGGCGTGCCGCCGCCGACATACATGCCCTTGAAATCATAGCCGAGTTTTTTATACATCGAAAGCTCGGTGAGCAGCGCGTCGAAATACGGTCGGGCAAGTTCCCCGGTAAATGCATAGCGGTGAAACGAGCAGTACGGGCACAGGGTTTCGCAAAACGGGATATGGACGTAGAGCAGGTACTCATCCGTGTCGGCGGCTGAGCGGGGCGGCACGGGATAGTCCTCAACGTTTCCGAAGCGCAGAACCGAGCGCATGGTATGGCGGTAAAAATAATTCAGAAAGGGTTCTGCCAGATACATACGGATGTCACATTCCGAGCATGGTGTACAATGTCCATGGCAGGGGCCAAAATTTTGAGCCCCTGCTAGTTTGAGCCTCTGCTTGTATGCGGCTTTCCATATGATACAGCAGGCGCTCGCACCTGAAGAGAGTGCGCTTTTTCAAAAAAAATATCAACGGCTTTCCTGGAAGTCTCATAGGAAAACAGCTCATGGCGATACCCGCCCGGTGCGCGAAGGCGCTTCATGCCGAAAAAATTTTTCTCATCAAAAAGCTTTTTTGAAAGCGCGCAGCCTGCTGCTTCCGTCGAAAGCGGCAGAAGCAGCAGGGCTGTAAGGTCAATAGCCGGCTCAAACAACCCTGGCAGGTCTGCCATGGAGCATGAAGCCATGTCGCTTTTAGCAAGCAGCCCTTTTATAAAATTTATCCAGCGGCACAGGCGCAGCAGGGTCACCAGATCAAGGCGGCAGCAGTGCAGGGTTTCAACCGGGAAGGCGCTTGAGCGAAGCAGCCCGTACTGCTCGACATCGCACAGGCCTGCCTCCTTAACCTCATCAAAGGTGCGGGTGCCGGGGCTGGGGTAGAAAATGCTGGGCCCGAGCATGGTGGGCCGCTCCATAAGATAGATGATGGAATCAACCATGTCTTCAAGCCGGTGGTCGGGCATGCCGAGGATTATATAGGTCGTAACGGGCAGGCGCAGACGGGCTGCCGCCTCCAGGGCGGCCTCAGCCCTGGCAGCGTCAGCCGGGCGATCCATACGGCGGTTCAACTCATGGCTGCTGCTGCCGAGGGAGAGATCAAGCCGCTCAAAGCCCGCTGCCTTCATGGCCTGCAGAAGCTCCGGGTCAAGAGAAATGAGCGACAGCCCGTTCATGGCAAAAAGCCGCAACCGGCGCTCGCCGAAAGTTTTTACAATGCCCTCAAGTATCCGCAGCGCCCGCTTGCGGTCGAAGGTGAAATTATCATCCTCAAAATCAAAAGCCGTGATGCCGAATCGCTCGCGGCAGTCTTTCATTTCTGCAATGACATGCTCAGCCGACCGGCAGCGAAGCCGGCTGCCCATTACCTGATGCACTGAGCAATATGAGCAGCGCTGCGGGCAGCCCCGGCTGGTGAGCAGCATGGCGCACGCTGCTTTGCCAATGCCGTACCATGAGGAGTTAAGCAAATCGCGGGCCGGCAGGGGCAGGCTGTCAAGATTTTCTATAAAATCACCGCAAGGATGTATGATTACCTCACCCCTGCGTTTAAAGGCAAGGCCTGCCAGATCGCCGGGGTCTCGGTTTTCAGCCAGGCAGTCGATAAGCCCGGGCAGGGTCTGGTCGCCCTCACCGATAATGACATAATCGATATGCGGGCTTTTGAGCACCTCGGCAGGAAGCGCGCTTGCATGAGCACCGCCCGCGATAACAGGAATTGCGGGGCTGATGCTTTTGACGATTTCAGCGGTTTTGAATGTTTCTTCCACATAGGGCGTGAACTGGCAGGAGATGCCCACTGCCTGCGGCGCGGCCGCTGCAACAGCCTGTCGGACCTCATCCCAGGATATGCCGAAATGGCTGTAGGCGCCGTAGAGCCGAAACGGGCTTATGTCGCCTGCGGTATAAAAGCGGTTCATGTAGGAAAATGCCGCCGGCAGGGGCAGCTGCCGCCTACAGCCTGGCTGCTGGCAGTCCAGGATTGACGGTTTGTGGCCATGCTGCCGCAGCGCTGCGGCAAGGCTGGCAAGCCCCAGAGGCTGGGTGCGAATGGCGGTTTGATAAAAATCCTCAACAGGGGGCTGAATGAGCAGGATGCGCATGGCAGGTCAGTAGCTGATGGAGAAGGTGGAAAATGCGCCGGTGGCGGGCTCGCGGGTTGCCTCCACATGGGTCACCACGGCATGGGTCGGCCCTTTGCGGCACCAGGCAACGGCTCGCTCCACCTCTTCCTCGCCTCCTTCAAACACGGCCTCAACCCGGCCGTCATGCAAATTGCGCACCCAGCCGGTGACGCCGAAGCGCTGCGCCGCCTCACGCGTCTCGGCGCGGAAGAAGACGCCCTGCACATGGCCCTCAACAAATACATGCGCACGGATATGTGCCATGATTATCTCCTTATCAAGAAGTAAGCATGTAAAGAAGTTGGTCTCGCTTCGCTTTGCCCCAACTACCGGTTACAGGTGATTTTTTCACAGCATCAACCTATGGGCTTTTTTTGCATCATTGCCTATGCAATTACCGTAGGGGCTGATTTCAAACCCGCCTCTACAATCGTTTGCTTTCAACCCAGGCGGCAACCGCGTGCACCTTGGCGCGCAGGTTCAGGATAAAGGGCTGCCGTTTTTGTATATGCAGGGGCTGTGAGTCATACTCTTCTGCGGTTATCCGCTCGACCACCTTCTCCTGATCGCCTTTATACAACTCCAGATAGTTTTCTATCATGTCTTTATAGGCTGTGGCCGCAGCTGCCGCTTCTGAAAGATAGCGCTCCACGTCATCGCCTGCAAGTATGCCGCTGTGAGGCATGCAGATTGCCCGCGGCCGCAGGCTGCGGATTTTGTCTATGGATGCAAGATAGTCTTCATAGCTCACCAGATACGGGCTGTGTATAAAGCCATGCTCAAGCGCACCCGCCGTATCGCCGATAAAGGCGATGCCGGTATCGGGGAAATAAAAGGTTAGGCTGTCACGCGTATGGCCCGGGGTTTCCAGCACCCGGCAGACGCGGCCACTGTCAAGGGGAATGCTGTCTCCGTCGGCGAGCCTGAGGCTGACATCAAGAGCGGCAAATGACACATCCTCGCCGGCAAGCTCGGCTGCCATGCTTTTTTCATACTCGGCGTTCAGCCGGCAGATAAGCTCAACGGCATTGGGCCGCTTAAGTATCTCAGCGCCCTTCCCGCTTGCGGCAAGCCGCGCGGACGGAATTTTACGCATGAGATAGGCTGCGGCGCCACAATGATCGAAATGGGCATGCGACAAGGCGATGATGAGGTTATCGGTGCTTTTGGCGCGGGCGCGCAACTCCTTTAAGCACAGGGGGCCGAACGCCGACACTCCCGGGTCAAAGAGCATGGCGGGCGCACTGGCGCAGATGGCAGCCGTCACATGGCCGCCGCCCAGGGATATGAAATCTTCAAACTCGCGGGCAAACTCGAAATGCAGTTTTTTCTGGTCCATCACACAATCCTCCTCAGATGCTCTCCTGCTTCAGCAGCGCTTCAATGTCAGTATCAAAAAAGCCCCGCCAGGTTTCAGGCGGCGGAGCGGTCCAGCGCATGGGGGTTTTCAGAACCGGGTGCTCAAGCCCGAGCAGGTAGCAGTGCAGCGCCAGATTGCGTCCGTCGAACTCCCGGCGGCTGTTATAGCGCAGGTCTCCAGCAATGGGCAGGCCCCTGCCTGCAAGCTGCACGCGTATCTGATGGGGCCTGCCGGTCTTGAGCTCTATGTCAAGCAGGCTTAAGCCCCCGCTTGCGGCGCGGGCCTGCCATGACAGCTCGGCATACAGGGCTTTCGGATGCGCGGCCCCGACAATCCGCACTTTTTCATTTTCCTTCAGAAGATAATCCGTGCACACCCCCTGCCCCTGCACACTTCCTTGAACAATGGCAATATATTTTTTCAGCGGCGCGCTTTCGCGGAACTGCTCCGACAGCCTGCCTGCGGCCTTGGAGGTGCGGGCAAACACCATGACGCCTGACACGGGCCGGTCAAGCCGGTGTACCAGGCCGAGATACACGTCGCCGGGCTTGTCAAAACGCTCCTTTATATATGCTTTCAGTAGACTCAGCATATCCTGGTCGCCGGTGCGGTCCTGCTGAACCGGCAGGCCTGCCGGCTTTACGGCAACCAGCAGGTGATTGTCGCAGAACAGCACGTCAGGCATCATGCCGGCGCCTGCGACTTTTTTGCTGTCCGGGCATTGAATTTAGCGACCTTGATGATAAAGCGCTCATGCTGCGCTTCGCCGATTTTTTCAATTTCATCCCATGCCTCGAGCCTGAAGGACAGCTTTGCGCCGTCAACTGCCGTTACCTCGGTTGCGACACGTATTTTCATCCCCAGGGGCGTTGCTGCCGAATGCCTGATATCCATGGATATGCCCACCGACTGCTCACCGGGATCGAGATAGTCCTGTATGAGCTCTGCCGACACCCGCTCCATGAACCCGGCCAGAAATGGCGTGGCGAAAACATCGGGCAGGTTGTGATAGAAGTACCGGGCAGTGTGCTCCGGCCCGGTTTCACAGGTTATTTCACGGGTTGCGCCGACAGCAATGGGTCTGCTCATGTATATGCTCCTTTTAAAAAATTCAGGTGAGTCGCCTTTTAAACTGACATTTTTTAAACATACTTTACCTAACAGCCTACAGACTAATAGGCTATAGCCTCTAGACTAAGCACGAACGGCATAAAAGTGTAATCGTATGCCAGCCTATTGTCAAGAACCAGCATCTGCCGTGTTGAACCCGCTTGCATTTGGTTTGAATTTTTGTCTGAAGTAGTGTATTTTTATAATGTGGAAGTACTGCCTTTTATAAGCGGCCCTATCTACTGGCGGCAATATCCGAAAAAAGGCATAGCATAGGAAATTACGAAAAATCATACAATGCGAATCACACGGTTTTAACATGATTCTTTCTGATATAAAAAGCTCTACTCTATCAAAGCGCAAGCTTTTTGAGATCGAGCGCGCCGTGGAGCGCGAAGTGGTTGACCTGTGGTGCAAGGAGAAATCCTATTACAGCGATAATTTCGCCGAGGCGGTTGACGTGGATTTTAAGGGCAAGCATATCGATATTTCCTTCACGAATGCCATGCCCATGAAATACGGTTCGCCTGAGGCAACCGTCAACGATATGATGCGCGGCCTTATACTCACCATGGCAACTGATCAGAGCAGCGGGCTTCTGCTGAAAAACCATGAGGCGATCATCGGCAATATCCTTGATGTGTTCGTGCATCGCCTCAAGGAGCTGGGGGAGCGCAAGTTCATTTTTCAGCGGCTGCAGAGCCTGGAGCTCGGTTTTTCCATCGCTTTCGGCCTCGATAAAGAGTTTTATGCAATCAAAAAGGCCCGCAGGCATCTGGAAGAAGTTCTGCATATGGCAAGCCTTTCAAATGCCGGCGAAACCGCCGGCACCCTCATACACGACATGCTGGAGAGCGAAACCCTCGCGGCAGCCGAACACGGGGTCACCTTCCATATTTTCATGACCAGGCCCGATGTGGCCAGTTTCCTGAGCCTGCCGTTCGGGGCGGAGCAGACAAGCTATGTGGCCCTGCTCGGAACCCATACGTTGCGGTGCAATATTCTGGCGAAGGTTGATGGGGCCTCTCTCATCAGGGAGGGCATCATGAAGATCGACGCGCCGTCAAATCCCATGAATTTCATCAAGCAGAAGGGGCTGAGCCTTGCTATCGACCGCTCTGCCCTCATGGAAAAAATGTGCTCCACCAGCATGGTTGCACTGAAGGACTTTACCGCCGATGAGCTGACCTTCCTGAAGCTGCTGTTCAATGAATACGTGCAGCTTGCCTGGTTTCTGCTCTCAAGCGGCAGAATTGATCCCGCGCTTCGCATACTCATCATTTTCCCCCGGATCAATTTTTTTAAGATTCTGCACGAGGAAAATCCGGCCATCCCGCCCGACGAGCCGCAGACGCTCAGGGCTATCGGCATGCTGCACGACAGGCTTTTCACCCTGCCGGCGCATGAAGCCGCAAAGCAGAAAACTTCAAAACGCATTCCCGAGCGCGTCATTCAGGAAAAGGTATCCGAAGCGCTCCAGCTGTTTGCCCGCAACGTGCTGCAAAATATCTATAACCCGGTGACACGCATCCGCCGCGCCATGCTGTATTATGCGCAGAAGGGCTACAGCGACAGGCAGCAGCTGGCTTCCATTAAAAGCAGCATCGACTGCGTATCGGCATATTTGAAAAAGCTGCAGCGGATGCAGCGTTTTGTGATCGACCCGGCAACCGGCATGTTCGATCTTGATGCCTCGACTATCGATGTTCCCGCAGCGGGCATATCCAATGCCCTTGAGGAAATCGTGCAGAATATTCAGAACGCCGAGGTCGACCAGACACGGGAAGTAATCGTCACCAAAATGCTTGATTATCTTTCTTTCATAACGGTTCGCCTTGAGCAGACCGAACGGGTTTCCTCGCAGTATATTAAGCAGGAAGTGGTGAAGGAGATGGAGATATATACGCTTTCCATTCTCAACCAGGCAAAATCATTTTATCGCCTCATCATGGGGAAACAGGATCGCAGGTTCCGCTAACCAGCCTGCGAGCCGCGCAAACATCTAGCATGCTGTACAGGCTGTTCAAAAATGCTCAGATGCAAGACGCGCGAAAGCATGAGGCGTACTTTTTCGTACTCCGCAATGAAGTATGATGAGCCCAACGCGGCAGATGGGCGTTTTTCAAAAGCCTGCCAGAGAGGGTCTGTATGTTTTCTGAAGATATGCCTAAAATTGTGGCCGGATACTTTGAACTGCTTGACGCCGTTGAGCTGCACTTTAAAGAGGCCTATGCCATGGAGCGGCTGAGCCGGCAGGGCGAGCTTGCCCTTGTCTTCAAAAATGCAGCCGGCGGCAGCCTCCTCTATGTGGGTGTGCGCTGGGATTTATGGAGCCGCATGCATCTGCCCCTGTGGCTGGGGGTGCGGCCCGACTGGGGTCAGGCCGCTGCCCATGCATTTGCCGCCCGCAACCAGGGCAGGTGCTTTATGCACGACGGGTACAGCCTGTGCCCTGTTGGTCAGCCCATTGCCGCCAGCCCTGCCGCTGCACCGGAACTGATTGCGCTTGTCCAGGCCGAGCTTGCAGCGCTCCAGGGAATTGATAAATAGTT
>JAFGCP010000405.1 GCA_016932595.1 Deltaproteobacteria bacterium | reverse complement strand
GAGAATTTTTGCCGTAGAAGTTTGCCCCATTATATATGTTTTATAATTATTGTAAACAAAAATTAACAGTGCGCTTTTAATTGATAGAGGATTTCTGGATCGGGCGGCGGGAACGGGATTTCTTTAGTTGCTATTGGTAATTTTTATGTTATTAAAATAATTGAATAATTTAACCTGGGAATTGTTTATGAAACCATTACAAACAAGCATATTTTTTTTCGCCCTGCTGTTTTTTGCTTCAGCAGGAGCTGAAGGAGCCGCTGCCATGTCAACGGACAATCGCTCAAACCCGGCATCTGTCGCCAGGCTTGAAACCGCCACCTTCGGTGCGGGCTGCTTCTGGTGCGTGGAGGCGGTTTTTGAAAGCCTGAACGGCGTCGCCTCTGTCGAATCCGGTTATTCGGGCGGCAGGGTCGCCAATCCAACCTATGAGCAGGTGTGCTCCGGCACGACAGGCCATGCCGAGGTCTGCCAGATACGCTTTAACCCGGCACGGATAAGCTACAAAGAGCTACTTGAAGTATTCTGGCAAACACATGACCCCACCACGCTCAACCGCCAGGGAAATGACACGGGCACGCAGTACCGCTCAGCTGTTTTCTATCACAGCGACCAGCAGCGGCAGACAGCCGAACTGTATAAAAAAGAGCTTACGGCGGCAAAAATATGGGGCAGCCCCATCGTGACGGAAATTGTGCCTTTTAAAAACTTCTATAAGGCCGAGGAGTACCATCAGAACTATTACCGCCAGAACGCCGGCCAGCCGTACTGCCGGTTCGTGATAACGCCCAAGGTTGAGAAGTTTAGAAAAGTATTTGAAAAAAAACTTACGCGGTAGCGCCGGGAGGCTGCAGGATGAAGCAGGAACTAAAGAGCTTTATGAAAGAGCGCAGTCCGGATGTACTGCTGGGCATAGCGCCGGCTGATGATTTCACCGGGGAGGAAATGGCGGCCATGCAGCGCATGAATGCCGTCATGGCGCAGTACAGCCCAATGTATTATGCCGAGAGCCCTGTAGTGCAGCCCCGCGATTTTCTCGACAATGCCCGCGCGGTCATCGTGCTTGCGTTCAACTTTTATTTCGGCAGGCCCGAGCTGCCGGGCAGGCCGCCGCGCGGGGAGATCATGAATTTTTATGTCAATCCGGGCTGCCTTGCCCATCTTGCTTCAAAAACCGAGCTGGTAACCGGCTTTCTCGCCGAGCGCGGCTACGGCGCCGCGCAGGCGGTGGCCGGCATATCGGTCAAAACGATAGCGGCTCGCTCCGGCATCGGCGCCTACGGCAAAAACGGCATTATTCAGACGCCGGAGCTCGGGAGCGCGATCGGCCTGCTGCTGCTGGTGACCGATGCGCCGCTGGAGCCCGATATCCCCCTGGAGGAGCCCTGCGGCTCCTGCACGCTGTGCCGTCAGGCCTGCCCGACGGGCGCCCTTGATACGCCCTATACCTGCGATATCGAGAAATGCCTTACCCTCCACATGGTCAACAACAAGGGCGATCTGCCGGAGCATATCCGCGAGAAAGCCGGCACCTGCATAGCACAGTGCAATATCTGCGTTGACGTGTGCCCCAAAAACAAAAAGCTGAGCGTGCAGACAGCAATAGACAACCCTGAAGAGCTTGTCTATCCAGACATTGCAGGGCTGGTGAATATTTCGCAGAAGCGGTATCAGCAGCTGTTCGGCGACACCTTTTTTGATTTCATGTTCATGGATAAAAAATATATACAGCGCAATGCCGCCGTAGCCCTTGGCAACTATGGCGATCCGTCCCATATCCCCGACCTCAGGCAGGCTCTTGCCGCAGACCCTGAGGAGATAGTGCGCAGCCATGCTGCCTGGGCCCTTGGCAGGATAGGCACGGCAGAGGCAAAGCAGGTGCTCGAGCAGCATCTGGGCGACCCTTCAGCTGCGGTTCAGGCAGAGATCGCACATGCGCTCAAGCGGCTCTAAAGCCTCCCGCGGGCTGTTTTTTCTTTGCATGACCTGCCGCCTGCTGATATCATTGCGGCAAAAAGAAATACAGCCTGAAGACCCGTCATGATCATTCAAACCTATGAACAAAATCCGCAGCCGCGCGCCATCCGGACCGCTGTTGAGGCGCTGCGCGACGGCGGGCTTATCGTCTACCCGACAGATACCATCTACGGGCTTGGCTGCGACCTGCATAATAAGAAGGCGCTTGAAAAGCTGTACCGCATCAAGGGCATGGACGAGAAAAGCCCGCTGAGCTTCATTTCGCCCGATCTGAGCAAAGTGTCGCAGTATGCCCAGGTCGGCAACCGCGCCTATCGCATTATGAACAAATGCCTGCCCGGGCCTTTCACCTTTATCCTGCCAGCCATGAAAGAGGTGAACCGCTACATGCTCTACAAGCGCAAGCAGATCGGCATCCGCGTGCCGCAAAGCAATGTGTGCCGCATGCTTACTCAGGAACTCGGCAATCCGGTCATCAATACGAGCGTTCCGCTGTGGGGGGAAAAGGTGCTGAACTCCGGCGATGTCATCGACGAGCATTTTGGCCGGCAGATTGATCTGGTATTTGATATCGGCGTGCTGGTAAGCGAGCCTTCAACCATAGTTGATCTTTCGGGCGACGAGTTTGCCGTTATACGGCAGGGTAAGGGCGAGATAACGCTGTAGCGCGAAAAAAAACAGAGGGGCTGCATGTATAACATACAGCCCCTCTGTTTGTGCTGTTTTGAACAGCAGATAATTTATTTTTCCGGTTTGAGCACAACCCAGATAGCATTATCGCCACGCCGCAGGAGAAACAGTATATTGTCCCCCGACTTGATTTTCCGCAGAGCGCTCGTGTAATCGGCAAGGCTGCGGATAGCGGCACGATTAATCTCTTCAATAATATCGCCGGGCCGCAGCCCCGCCTCGTCGGCTTCGCTGCCCGGCTCAATCTGGGTTATGACAACGCCGTCTTTTTTGCTAAGGCCCTGGCGCTGCGCCATGTCAGGCGTGATCTCTCGCACCGCAATGCCGAAATTTTTCTCTGCTTCCTGAACCTGAGCCAGCTCGGCTGTTTTCCCATCCTTGAGCTCGGCAATTTTTACCTGCATGGTTTTTTCTTTTCCATTGCGAAGGATCTGCACATCCGTGATTTTGCCGATTTCGGTCTGAGCGACAAGTATCGGCAGCTCATCCATTTCCTTTATCGCTTTACCATTAAAGCCAATAATGATATCCCCGGATGCAATGCCCGCTTTGGCGGCAGGCCCGTTCTTGTCCACATCGGCTACCAGTGCTCCCCTGCCCTCGCTGATGCCGAAGGATTTCGCCAGCTCGGGCGTCACTTTCTGAACCACGACGCCGAGCCAGCCGCGCACGACCTTGCCGGAGCCCTTAAGCTGGGGAATGATTGTTTTTGCGATATTGATCGGTATGGCAAAGCCGATGCCCACATTGCCGCCGCTGGGCGAAAAGATTGCCGTGTTGATGCCCACCACCTTGCCGCTCAGATTGAACAACGGACCGCCGCTGTTGCCCGGATTGATTGAAGCGTCTGTCTGAATGAAGTCGTCATAGGGCCCCTGACCGATTTTGCGCCATTTTGCGCTGACGATCCCCTGGGTCACCGTTTCCTGCAGGCCGAACGGATTGCCAATGGCCATGACCCACTCGCCGATTTCAAGCGCGTCTGAATCGCCCAGTTCCGCAAAGGGCAGAGCGCCCTTGGGATCCTTGAGCTTGATGAGAGCGATATCGGTTTTTTCGTCCCGCCCGACTACCTTGGCGTCATACTGCTTTTCATCGTACAGGGTCACCTTAATCTCATCGGCATCCGCCACCACATGATTGTTGGTGAGCACATAGCCGTCACGGTCAATAATAAAACCCGATCCGAGGCCCTGCTGCTTGCGCTGCTGCGGCATCTGATCAAAAAAACGCCGCATAAAATCATCACCGAAAAATTCCCGCGGGTCCTCCTCGCCGAACGGTCCCTGGAATCGATGCATTGATCCTTTGGGGGGCTTGATCGTCCGCGAGGTGCTGATATGAACGGTCACAGGCATCAGCTTTTTGGCAAGCT
>JAFGCP010000404.1 GCA_016932595.1 Deltaproteobacteria bacterium | reverse complement strand
GGCATGCACGCCCGCATCGGTTCTGCCCGAGCCGTGCAGCACCACGGCTTTGTTGAACATGCGGCTGAGGGCGTCCCTGATCGTGCTTTGCACCGAGCGGTCGCGGCTTTGCGTCTGCCAGCCGTGATAGAGCGTGCCGTCGAATTGTATGGTTAGCTTGATCGTGCGCATGCGCCGTGCGTTTCGGTTGCCGAAAAGATATTAAGATTGACTTGCCAGCTTGAAATGCTAATCTATCATAGAATTGCTTCTGAAAGGAGAAAAATTGTGGAAAAACTGAAACTGGGGATACCAAAAGGGAGTCTTGAAAAGGCGACTATAGATCTGTTTAAAAAATCTGGCTGGAATATTCTGACAAGCTCGCGCAGTTATTTCCCCGGCATTGATGACCCGGAGTTAACCTGCTCGCTGGCACGGGCGCAGGAGATGCCCCGCTTTGTCGAGAACGGCATCCTTGATTTGGGCCTTACCGGCAAGGACTGGATACTTGAAAATGAGTCTGATGTTGTGGTGGTTGATGATCTTATGTACTCGAAAGCAACAGCCAAGCCCGCCCGGTGGGTGCTGGTCGTCAAAGATGATTCGCCGGTGAAGAAGCTTGAAGATCTGCGCGGCAAGAAAATCTACACTGAGCTCGTGAACTTCACGAAGCGGTATTTCAGGGAGCGAAATATTGAAGTTGATGTTGAGTTTTCCTGGGGCGCCACCGAAGGCAAGGTTGTCGAGGGCCTGTGCGAAGCCATTGTCGAGGTGACTGAAACCGGATCAACCATCAAGGCCCACGGCCTTAAAATAATTCATGACCTGCTTGAAACCAATACGCAGCTTATTGCCAACAAAGATGCATGGGCCGATCCCTGGAAGCAGGAAAAAATAAAGCAGATAGCCCTGCTGCTTAAAGGCGCCCTGCGCGCCGACGGGATGGTTGGACTCAAGCTGAATGTGCCCAAGGACAAGCTTGATGCAGTCATCGGTGTGCTGCCGAGCCTCACGGCTCCGACGATCGCCAACCTGTATCACAAAGAGTGGTTTTCGGTTGAAACGGTTATTTCCGAGTCAAAAGTGCGGGAGCTTGTGCCCCGGCTTTTGAAGGAAGGCGCTGAAGGCATTATAGAGTATGCCCTCAATAAGATAATTTAAGCAGTCAAAAGGCTGTCGGCTGAAGGATGCAGATAAGAGGCATGAAAGTGCTGGAGCGGCTTCAGCCGTGCAGGCATCCACTGTCGCAGCCGAATAGCTGACTGGTCCTATCCGGCTTACCCACTAAAAAAATTTTTAAAACAGCCATGGATGAACTGACCTGGGTCGAGATATCCCGCAGCGCGCTTGAAAACAATATCCGCGAGTTTCGCAGGATTATCGGCCCGAAGACCCTGCTTGGTCCCTGCGTCAAGGCCAATGCCTATGGTCATGGCCTGGTTGAAGCGGCCCGTATTTTTCTCTCCGCAGGGGCAGACTGGCTTTCTGTTAACGCCCTGTTTGAAGCACGCGAGCTTCGCTGCGCAGGCATTACCGCCCCGCTGTATGTTCTTGGCTATATCCCGCCTGAAGGTCTCCGCGAGGCTCTTGATCTTGACTGCCGCCTGGTCGTTTTTTCTAAAGACCACATTCGCGCTCTGGCTCAGGCTGCACAAGCAGCATGCCGCCAGGCCCGTGTGCATATCAAGGTAGAGACTGGCAGCAACCGCATGGGCGTGCGGCTGGACGGGCTTGTAGATTTTGCCCGGTTTATTCAAAAGCAAAAACTCCTTGAGATCGAAGGCCTTGCCACGCATTTTGCCAATATCGAAGACACCACTGATCACAGCTTTGCCGAGCTGCAGCTGCAGCGCTTCAACGAGGCATCGGGCCTGCTTCAGTCGGCGGGCATACCCGTGCCGATCCGGCATTGCGCAAACTCCGCGGCAACTATTCTGTTCCCGAAAACTCATTTTGAAATGGTCCGCCTGGGCATAGCAGGCTATGGCATGTGGCCGTCAAATGAAACCTATGTCTCATTTGTAAAAGAGCGCAAAAACAACTTTCATCTTGCCCCCGCCTTCACCTGGAAAACGCGCATCGCGCAGCTAAAGACCATTCCTGCAGGAGAGTTCGTGGGCTATGGATGCACGTATAAGACCAGCCATAAAACCAGACTTGCCGTCATTCCCGTCGGGTATTATGACGGCTATGACCGCGGCATCGCAGGCGGCCATGTGCTTATCCGCGGCAGGCGGGCCGCTATTCGCGGCAGGATTTGCATGGATATACTCATGGCCGAGGTGACCGATATACCCGGAGTACAATCAGGCGATGAAGTGGTGCTCATGGGACGCAGCGGCGATGAATGTATTTCAGCCGAGCTGTTTGCCCAGTGGGCGGCAACCATCAATTACGAAGTGACCACCCGCGTTAATGAGCGCATCCCCCGCATACTTGTCTGATTATGACACCCTCCTTTCCAAAAATCTGGACCGTCATCGACCTGCTCAAGGAAACGAAAGCGTATTTTGAGAAATGCGGTATTGCAACGGCTCGGCTCGATGCCGAGCTGCTGCTGGCGCATTGCCTTCAGAGAGACCGTGTCAAGCTGTATATGGACTTTGAGTATCAGCTAACCCCTGAAGAGCTTGCCCTCTTCCGGGATCTGGTGCGCCGCCGCGGCAAAAGGGAGCCTGTTGCCTATATTACCGGGCAAAAGGACTTCTGGTCGCTTCGGCTTGCGGTTGCACCGGGTGTGCTCATTCCCCGGCCGGATACGGAAGTGCTGGTCGAGGAGACGGTGAAGGTGATGAAAGCCCGCGGCAGTGCCGGACCTCTCCGCATTCTTGATATCGGCACGGGCAGCGGCGCCATTGCCATCGCACTTGCAAAAGAGCTTCCCGATGCTGTTATTGTCGCCCTTGATATATCTGAGCAGGCCCTTGCCGTCGCGCAGGCAAATGCAAGGTCATATGATTTCGGCGACAGAATCGAGTTTCTCTGCGCCGACAGCCTGCACGGCATGCCTGAAGGCAGGCTCTTTGACGCCATTGTTTCAAATCCGCCCTATATCCCCTCAGCCGACATAGAATTGCTAGAGCCTGAAATCAAAAACTTCGAGCCGCGTTTGGCCCTCGATGGCGGCCCGGACGGCCTTGATTTCTACCGTGCCGTAATTCCTCATATTCACAGCTATCTTAAGGCCGGGGGCTTTGTCGCGCTTGAAATAGGAGCGGATCAGGGGCAGGCTGTGGCAGAGCTGTTTGCCGCTGCCGGCACGTACACTGCCGTGCGCATTATGAAGGACTATGCGCGCAAAGATCGTGTTGTGACGGCAGAGTCACTGTAGTTGGTCTGTCCGCCCTGGCTGCAAGGGACTGACGCATTTGTACGGCATGCTTATGGTTTTTTGATGTACCAGTCGGACAGTTTCCGTGCAGGCTCGATTTTTTTTTCTATATCGAGGAGCCAGTTCTCAATGTCAATAAGCGAGAACGGCTTGTTAAACACTTTAATGCCAAGGTTGGAAGCTTTCTCGATGTCTTCAGGATGAAATTCACCCGACATGAGCGCCAGATGCCTGCATCGGCAACCCTTTGCTATTTGCTCCTGCAGAAAGACAATTCCCTTCTTTGAGGGCATGTTCAGGTCGGATACAATAATATCGGTACATGCTTCATCCAGAAGGCATTTACAAACGGAAGTTTCCGAGAGCGGGCATGTCCCCGGATGGGGAAAGGTAAACACCTCGTAGCCCCTGCCATCGAAAAAACTCCACAGGATGCTGCGTATGGAATCATCATCCTCGAAGATCAACACACGTAATGCAGGCATGCATAGCTCCCTGTTCCTGACTGCTTAGCTTTGCGCCGTTTCAATAGGCAGATGAGTTCTTCTATATCATGCCCTGGAGCAGCAGAGTGGCCTCCCGGCATTTTTTTTATATATACTATGTTATCATCGGTCTGTCAAAAAAGTGGCGGCCCGGGTGTATCGGTTTTGGTGTCAGCAATGCCCACGAGTGTATGGAAAAGCGGCGGGACCTGGGTTTCAAAGCTGAGCATTTTTCCGCTGAAGGGGTGCTTGAAGCAGATCGACCGGGCATGCAGGGCCAGGCGCTTCTGGTCTTTTGTTCCTTTTCCGTATTTCCTGTCCCCAACAATCGGGTGCCCGATGCCAGCCAGATGCACCCGTATCTGGTGCTTTCTGCCCGTGAGCAGATCAACCTCCAGCAGGGCGCAGTTTTTGGACTGCTTCAGCACTCTGTAGGCCGTATGCGACAGCATGCCTTTGACGCGGTCGGATGTCGAGTACACGCTGTGGGCTTTTGTTTCTGCCAGG
>JAFGCP010000061.1 GCA_016932595.1 Deltaproteobacteria bacterium | reverse complement strand
GCGGGCACGGGCAGCCCGATCAGGCACATCTCGGCAAGGTTTGCGCCCTTGCCGCCAAGCAGTTCCTTCATCTGAGCCTTGCCTTCGGCCTTTCCCGAGCCGAAATAATACACATACTTTTTAGCCATAATCCTGTTCCTCCTTCAGTTTATGCATTCATTCGATTGCTATTTTTGAAAAGTCGGCAAAATGGGTAAACAGCGAATTTATTTCGCTCAGCAGCGCAAGTCTGTTCTGCCGCACCTTCAAATCCTCTGCCATCACCAGAACATTATCAAAAAAACCGTCAACCGTTTCACGAATGGTGGAAATAAGTCTAAGGGCGTCAAGGTACATTTTCTGGGCCATGAGCTCAAGCACCTTGTCGCGGATTTCCAGATATTTCTGGTAGAGCTTGCGCTCGGCATCATGCTCAAATACCGAGGGGTCGACGCCGGCCTCGGGCCTGCCTGATTTTAAGATATTCACAACCCGCTTGAATGACACGGACAGGGCCTCGAAATTTGCATCCGTCTTCATCTGCTGCAGGGCTTCGATGCGGTTGCAGCTGTCGGTCAGATTGTCGATCCCGAGGGAGAGCACCGCATCCACCGTGTCATAGGCGGACCCCTGCGCAGTGAGCTGATTTGAAAGCCTGCCGCTGAAAAAAGCAAGCACGTCATGTATAATATCCTCTTTTGCCCGCGTTATCTTTGCCGCAAGCAATTCCACGGCAGTTGCAACCAGGTCCGCCAGCGAAACAGTATATTTTTTCTGCAGAATGATATTGATGATGCCGATGCACTGCCGCCGCAGGGCATAGGGGTCGGCGGCGCCGGTGGGGATAAGGCCGATGCCGAAACAGCCCGCGATGGTGTCAAGCTTGTCTGCTATGCTCACCACGGCCCCCACATCTGTTGCCGGCAGGCCGTCGCCCGCGAACCGCGGCAGATAGTGCTCGCATATGGCCTGGTAAATCGGTTCGGCCTCGCCGGCAAGGCGGGCATACTCGCGGCCCATGATGCCCTGCAGTTCCGGAAATTCGCCGACCATTTCGCTCACCAGGTCGGCCTTGCACAGATACGCCGCCCGCTCGACCTTGGGCTTGATCGTGGGGTTCATGAGGGCTTCGGCCATGTGCACGGCGAGAGCCCGGAAGCGCTCCATCTTTTCATAGGAGGTGCCCAGCTGCTTCTGGTAGAGCACGTTTTTCAAGGATTCGGTCATTGCCGCAAGCGACTTTTTCTGATCTTCGGCGAAAAAGAACCGGGCATCCGACAGGCGAGCCCGCAGCACCCGCTCATGGCCTTCCACGACCACGGCAGGATGTATCACATCGGTATTGTTCACGGCGATAAAGTAATTGAGGGGACTGCCAGCAGCGTCAAGCACGGGGAAATATTTCTGGTGCTTCTTCATGGTGGTGACCAGGACCTCTTTGGGAAGCTCGAGAAACTCTTTTTCAAAGCTGCAGAGCACGGGAAAAGGCGCCTCGATGAGAAACATCACTTCCTGAAGCAGCTTGTCGTCTGCGTCCGGCGCGCCGCCCGCCTTTTTGGCAAGCTCATGAAGCTTCTCAATGATCATTTTTTTGCGCTGGTTCTGATCGATGATCACCCGGGCTTTTTTTAAAGCATCAAGATATGAAGCGCAATCCGTAACCCTGACGGGTTCGGGCGCCAGAAAGCGGTGACCGCGTGTGGTGTCGCCGGATTCGATATTGCCGTATATCAAGGGCACGACTGCGCCATTAAAGAGGGCCACGATCCAGTGTATGGGCCGGGCAAAGCGCGTGTCAAGATCCTTCCAGCGCATGGATTTCGGGAAGGGAAGCTGGCCCAGCACACGAATAAAAATCTCTGGCAGCAGCGTAGCGGTTGCGACGCCTTTTTCATGCTTCTTTGCGCAGATATATTCGCCCTTGTCCGTACTCACGATGGTCACATCGGCGATATCTATGCCCTGGCCTTTGGCAAATCCAATGGCGGACTTGGTCGGGTTGCCCTCCTTGTCGAAGGCGATATTTTTTGCAGGCCCAAGCTTTTCACTCACGAGGTCGGTCTGCATCTGCGCAACCTTGTAGGCCATGAGCGCAAGCCGGCGCGGCGTGCCGAAGGTTTCGATTTCCTTACACGCAATGCGACGCGCTGCCAGCTCTTTTTCCATAAGCGATTTCAAGGCCGCAAGGGCATCGGGCATAAAGGCCGCAGGTATTTCTTCGGTGCCGATCTCAAGCAGTATTTCTTCAGTCATACGGTGGTCCTTATGTCTAGTAGGGGCAGGCTTCAAACCTGCCCTTGATTTAATGTACCTTCTTTATCAGCGGAAAACCAAGGGCCTCGCGCTGGGCAAGATAGGCCTCGGCGGCGGCGCGGGCAAGGTTTCGCACGCGGGCGATATAGCCCGTGCGCTCGGTCACGCTGATGGCGCCGCGCGCGTCGAGCAGGTTGAACACATGGGAGCATTTCAGGCAATAGTCATAGGCCGGCATCACCAGGCCCCTTGCTATGGTGTCTTTAAATTCCTGCTCATAGAGATTAAACAGCGTGAACAGCATCGCGGCATTTGACGTCTCGAAATTGTATGTAGAGTAGTCGACTTCGTTCTGGTGAAACACGTCGCCATAGGTGACGCCCGACGCCCACTCGATATCAAAAACGCTGTTCTTCTGCTGCAGGTACATGGCGATGCGCTCGATGCCGTAGGTGATCTCGGCGCATACGGGCTTTAAGTCGATGCCGCCGGCCTGCTGAAAGTAGGTGAACTGGGTTATCTCCATGCCGTCGAGCCAGACTTCCCATCCAAGGCCCCAGGCGCCAAGCGTGGGCGACTCCCAGTCATCTTCCACGAAGCGGATATCATGCTCCAGCGGATTGATGCTCAGGCTCCGGAGGCTGTCGAGGTAAAGATCCTGAATGTCCAGGGGAGAGGGCTTCATGACAACCTGGAACTGATAGTAATGCTGGAGCCGGTTGGGATTTTCGCCGTAGCGGCCGTCCTTGGGGCGGCGCGACGGCTGTACATAGGCCACATTCCACGGTTCGGGCCCGAGGCACCGGAGAAAGGTTGCCTGGTGAAATGTGCCGGCGCCGACTTCCATGTCATAGGGCTGCTGCAGCACGCAGTTGTTATTGGCCCAGTAGGCTTGAAGGGCCAGTATCATTTCCTGAAACGTCACAAAAAAATCCTCCTGCAATGCATATATACTTAAGAAAGCTGCCCCAGTATTTCAAGCGACCGGGGCCGGTGGCCGATGTGAAACTCAAGGAACCTGCCGAAAATGCGCCTGCTCTCATCATGGGCGATCTGCGAAAAATAAAGCCGTGAGAGCTGCGCAAAATCAAGGCCCTGGGCATGCTGAAAAAGACGGATGGTGCCGTTTGACAGCGGCAGCAGTTCAGGCACCTGACCCTGGCAGCGCGGGCAAACGATGCCGCCGCGATGTACGGAAAACTTGTAACACTCCTGCAGTTTGAACTGGTCCCGGCACAGCATGCACTGCTGAAACTGGGGCTGGTACCCGAGGTAGCAAAAGAGCCGCAGCTCAAAAAGCCGCAGCAGCTCTTCTCGAAAAACCTTACCGATTAAAAGCCCGGTAAAAAACTGCAGCAGGTCAAAAATCTCGGGATGCGGCTCCTTTTCAGCCGTGAGCGTGTCAACCAGCTCCAGAAGGTAGCTTCCCAGCACAAGTTTTTTTACATCAGCAGAGATCTCGGGATAGGCCCGCATTATCTGGCACCTCTCGAGCCGCACAAGGCCGTGCGTGTCCCTGTCGAAAAAGGTCACCTGGTTATGCGTAAACGGCTCAAGCGAGCTTCCAAAACGGCGCAGGCTTTTTTTAGCCCCCTTTGCAATACCCCGCAGCTTGCCGAAATCTCTGGAATACAGCGATACGATTCTGTCAGATTCAGCATAATCAGTCGTGTGCAGGACAATGGCCTGTGTTGCGTGCTGCGGCATGAAGGCTTTAGATCCGCACAAGGGTTTGCGAAATGTAATAAATTTTTATATTCCTTCTTTACGCAAAAATCAATAAGATAAATCAACTACCTGAAAAGGATTGACCTTTTCATGCCAAGCGGATATTATCATGCTGATAAGAAAGGGCGCAGTTTTAGGCCTCTATTTCCAGCCATTATTTTTAATACATATCTAGCATAAGGGAGAAGCAATGAGCACATCAGGGGTTATGCAGCTGGACCTCAAACTGAAAAGCAAGGTGAAAGATTTGTCGCTTGCCGGCTTGGGCCGCAGGCAGATGCAGCTTGCCGAAAAAGAAATGCCGGGCCTCATGGCCATTCGCAAAAAATACGGCGCTCAAAAGCCGCTCAAAGGCCTCAAGATCACGGGCAGCCTCCATATGACCATCGAAACCGCCATGCTGATAGAAACCCTGCACAAGCTCGGGGCAGACATACGCTGGGCCTCCTGTAATATTTTTTCGACGCAGGACTATGCTGCGGCCGCCATTGCCAAAGCAGGCACAGCTGCCGTTTTTGCCTGGAAAGGCGAATCCCTTGAGGACTACTGGTGGTGCACCGAGATGGCCCTCACCTGGCCCGACGGCTCCGGCCCTGACCTGATCGTCGACGACGGCGGCGACGCCACGCTTTATATCCATCTCGGGGTCAAGGGTGAAAAGAACCCAAGCCTGCTGAAAAGAAAGCAGGAGCACCGCGAGATGCAGATCATCATGGACCGGCTTACCGCAAATTATAAAGAGAACCCGAAGCGCTGGCAGAAGGTGGCGCAGAAAATCCGCGGCGTCTCCGAGGAAACCACCACGGGCGTACACCGGCTCTACAAGATGATGGAAGACAAGGAGCTGCTGTTCCCGGCCATCAATGTAAACGACTCTGTCACCAAGTCCAAATTCGACAATCTCTACGGCTGCCGCGAATCGCTTATAGACGGCATCAAGCGCGCCACCGACGTTATGATTGCGGGCAAAACCTGCGTGGTGCTTGGCTACGGCGATGTGGGCAAGGGCTGCGCCCAGGCGCTCAAGAGCTTCGGCGCCCGGGTAATTGTTACCGAAATCGACCCCATCTGTGCCCTGCAGGCGCTCATGGGCGGCTATGAAGTGCTGCCCATGGAAGAGGTAGTGCATTTTGCCGACCTCTTCGTCACAACCACAGGCAATTTCCATGTGGTGACGGGCAAGCATATGGAGAAGATGAAGAACGAGGCCATACTGTGCAATATCGGCCATTTCGACAGTGAAATCAACATGGCATACCTTGAAAAAAACGCAAAAAGGTTTCCGGTAAAGCCCATGGTCGACAAGTGGAAGCTCAAGAGCGGCCGCTCCATCATCGTGCTGGCTGAAGGCCGTCTGGTAAACCTGGGATGCGCCACGGGCCACCCGAGTTTTGTCATGAGCAACAGCTTCACCAACCAGGTGCTTGCGCAGCTCGAGCTTGCCACCAACAAGAAGCTTGAAAAAAAGGTCTACACGCTCCCGAAAAAACTCGACGAGGAAGTTGCCCGCCTGCACCTTGACCGGCTCGGCGCAAAGCTCACCAAGCTGACCAAACAGCAGGCAGAGTATATCGGCGTGCCGATCGAAGGGCCCTACAAGGCGGAGCACTATAGATATTAAAATTGGGGTTTAAAGTTGGGATTTTGGAGTTAAGAAAATCCGATTGCTGAACATAGATGAAGCTGTTAAGCTCCGCCGTGGCGGGCTTAACAGCTTTTTATTTCTTACTTACATCTCTGCGTATAAGGGGCTTGGACAGGTGCCCCCGCTAACTCTAACGGGTTTTCTGAATGTATGTATACATAGCATTGTTTGCTCTCGGTGCATATCTTCTCGGCGCCATACCAACGGGGCTGGTGCTTGCGCGGCTGTTTTCCGCGACCGATATCCGCGCCGGGGGCAGCGGCAATATCGGCGCCACCAATGTACTGCGCCTGCTGGGCAGAAAGTTCGGGGCTCTCACGCTTCTTGGCGACATGCTCAAAGGATTTCTGCCTGTATACACGGGGTCTCTGCTTTTCCCTGATGCCGCTGGCGGCACAGACAATATGATCCTCAGCCTCTTCGGCCTTGCAGCATTTCTGGGGCATTTGTTTCCGGTGTATCTCAAATTCAAAGGCGGCAAAGGCGTTGCAACCGCTTTCGGCGTTTTCGCCTGGCTTGCGCCTGCAGCGCTGGTGCTGGTGCTGGTGCTGTTTGTCATTGTTGTCGCTGTTTCAAGATATGTATCCCTCGCCTCTCTCAGCGCGGCAGTGGTCCTGCCCCTGCTGCTCCTAACATACTCGTATCCCCTTCCTGTAGTACTAACAGGCATCATCATGGGCCTGCTGGTATTCATCAAGCACAAAAACAATATTCAACGGCTCCTGCAAGGTACTGAAAACAAACAGGGCGCTTCTTGAAAACGAAAATACGGTGTGTAATAAACAAGCCTCACATGTATACGCTCATTGCTTGATCACATTCTTATTTCAGCTTAAACTCAACGCAGCAGCCTGCAGTTCCTTTGCCCGAATCAAGGCGTGAGTCGATGATAAAAAGCCGCTCGGCAGGCACTTTGGCTGTTTCGTTTAAATACTGCTTCACGGCAAGGCCCCGCTGCTGCAGCAGATCCTTCATGTCCTCATCATCAACCTGCATATGCTCAGCCATGAGCTTTTTCATCTCCTCGGCAGGCAATTTTTTGGTCAAGCCGAGGACAGTCTGCTTTGGCATCTTTTCCGCTTTATAGGCCTGCCACAGATAATCTTCGTAGTCGCCTGATGTGATCACGACTTTCTCCGGCGTCAGGCCCTCTCTTTCTTTTTTGGAAAGGTCGTCGAATTTCAGGGCCCGCATCCTGCGCATAACCATCTCCTGCCGCAGGCCTTCGAGGTCGGCCTCGGCATCCGCAGCAGCCTGAATTTCAAGGCTCAGATCGGTTTTTTCGGCAAGGAGGCCGGCAAGGGCATCAAGTTTCTTTGTAGCGTTGTCGTTCAGCTCGGCAGTACCGCAGGTGAAAGCTATAGTGCTTATATCCGCGCCGCCCGGAATCAGCGCACCGACAAGGGCAAAAGGAGACGTTGCCGCTTTTTCCAGCAGATTCACCAGCATCTGCAGAACAACCGCGCCCACCTTGAAGCTCGGGTCATCGAGGCTGCCCGACACGGGCAGGTCAAGGTGTATTTCGCCCTTGCGGTCTTTCAGAAGCGATATGGCAAGCCCCACGGGCAGGCTTGTAGCATCCTTGCTGTCAACGCTTTTGCCGAGCGTGAACTGATCAAGAAACACCTTGTTCTGCGATGTAAGCTGATTGTCCTTTATCGTATAGGCCAGCTCAAGGGAAAGCCTGCCCTTTTCAACCATGCGACCGATAAATTTTCCCGAATAGGGTGAAAACGGGCTCAGGTCGATATTATCAAAATTGACTTTTATATCTGCCGTAAGCTTTTCCCGCAGCGGGCTTACGGTGCCGGTTACCTTAAAAGGAGCATACCTGTTGAGTTTGGCGTTCAGGTTGATATCAGCCTGCGAATTCGGATTTGTCGAGAGGCCGGTAATGCGGCCTTTTATATCAGAAAGTTCAGCTGTGTAGCGGGGCTTGATGCTCTTATCCGTAAATTGCATGCGGCCTTTTTCAAGAACAAGACTACCTATATTCACATTGGGAAGAGGCTCTTTTTTGGGTGGTGCAGGAGCGGGCTTCGCGGCCGGCTCCTTAGGCGCAGCGGTCAGAGAGGCGAGGTTCACCGTGCCATCGGCCTCAACGACAGGCCGCATAAAAAGCCCGGCGATTTTAACGGTTTTTATATCGAGCGATAAAGGGTTCGTGGCGGTTCGCATTGACTGAAGGTCAAGGGCGGAAAACTTGAGCAAATCCTCTTTGTCTCCCCTGCGCACTGCGGCAAAATTTGCAAGACTCAGGTCGCCCTGCCAGGTAATGGCCGGAGCAGCGTCTGTACCCTGCTTGAAATCAACGCTGCCCTTGAGCCCGAAGGTGCCGCCGGTAAGGGCAAGCAGCAGCGTATCGGGCACATAGCTCTGAGCAAACCTGATATCAAGATTTGCAAGATCAATGTTCATGTTTGCCGCCAGCGGTTCGATCGTGAATGGGCCCTTCAGGCTCAGGGTGCTTTCGCCGTTGATGCGGCAGGCAAAGTCGATATCGGCGCTTGCATTTGTGACAGTTGAGATATTGGAAAGAGTAAAATCAATGGGGTTGATACGAAACTGCGCCGGCAGGGCGGGAAGTTTATCATCAAATAAAACAGATCCTCCTGCACATTTGCACTTCTTGACCTGCACCGTCCAGGCAGGCCCCGGCGGGGGCTCCTGCTGCGCCGGAGCGGGTTTGCTGCCGGTTTCATTATCAACGCTGATGAGTTTTTGCAGCGATATAGCGCCGTCCTTTTCCCGGGCAAGGGCCACGCTCAAACCTTCCACGGCAATTTCATCAATGCCGACCTCGCGGCTATTTATTGTGCAGGCGATACCTGAAACGGCAAGCGAGGGAAGCTTAAGTATGGGTGTATCATCAAGGCTCACGATTTCAAGCTCCGCCAGCCCCAGCTTCCCCCGCACCTTCACTTCAGCGGTCTTTT
>JAFGCP010000403.1 GCA_016932595.1 Deltaproteobacteria bacterium | reverse complement strand
TTGCGTCGCGTGACGGCCTTCCGGCTGCGCAGGTGTCCTGCACCGCGCCGTTCACGCACGCAAGAACACCTTCTGACATGCAGGCGCCTGCGCCGCAGCTGGTTGGTATGGCCACATAGTCCTCGTCTGCCGCACCGTCGCAGTCATCGTCAATGCTGTCGCAGGTGGCGTCTGCCGCCGCCGGAGCACCGGCAGCGCAGCTGTCAACAGGCGCCTCAGCCCCGGCCGGGCATGAGGTGCTGCCGGACCTTGCGCAGGCCCCGATGCCGCAGCGTGTCGCAACACCTTGGTAGCCTTCATCGGTTTCATTGTCGCAGTCTTCATCAACGCCGTTGCAATTCTCATCCGGCGCGCCGGGATGCACTGCCGTATCATTGTCATCGCAGTCTAAGCCTGTTCGGTTATCGGCATAGCCCTCCGGCTGCTCACAGGCGAGCACCCTCCCGGCGCTGTCAGGATCGCCATAACCGTCGGCATCGGCATCGCGGAAGAAGTAGGAAAACGGCAGCCCGTTATCAGGCGTGCCGTCGCAGTCATCGTCGATGCCGTTGCACGCTTCGGCGGCACCCGGCTTTGCGGCCGAGGTATTGTCATTGCAGTCAACCGGGCCGCAGGCGCCGCCCTGCATATAATATCCGTCATGATCAGCATCCGTGCACGGGGCTGCCCGATAGCCATCCCATTTCGGATAGGTAAAACCCGCCTTGCCCGAATCAGCATATACAGTAAAATCGCTTGCGCAGCCGGCAAAAACAGAAGCCCCCATCACCGGCGCATGGCCGTGAAAAAATACATGCCGCAAGCCGCTGCACCCGGAAAACGCTAATGGCCCGATGATTGTCACGCCGGCAGGTATGGTCACGCTGGTCAGCCTGCTGCGATTGAGAAACGCCCCTGCCCCGATGCCGACAACCGGCCGGCCCGCCAGCATCGATGGAATGATAACTGCCCCGCCGGGACCGGTATAGCCTGTTATTGTGAGCGTATCGACGCCTGACACCGTACAGGTAAAATTATCAGATTCCAGCGCCAGGGCCGGCAGCGCCAGAAACAAAAAAATGCATGCATACAGCATCACTGCAAGCTTCCCGCGCCGCATGTTACTTCCTCATTGCATAGGTATTCATTACAAGAAATACCAAATCGACACTGCTGCCGGCTGGTCGCCGACGGCCATGCTCTGCCCCCGCTGCAGCCATGTGGAACGGCGGGATTTTACTTTTTAAACATTTTCAAAATTCATAAGTTTCTTAAAAATATGCACCGATCTACGCTGCGTTTTATGCAGCGCTTCTTTTTCTTCATGATTGGCTTGGATAAAACCACCGGAAATGCTTCAGTACAGGCTTGCAATAAAAAGACCGTGGAGGGGAAAAGGCGTAAAGGTTTGAAAAAAATAGGGGCAATGGGGCATTAAACAAGCTTCATGCCGGGCATCCGCTGTGGCTGATGCCCGGCATGAAGTACCATTGAAAGATTGCATACAGGGGGCTCTTCGCCCTTTATGCCCCATGAATGCGGCATGAGGCAGACTGCAGGCATACCAGCATTCCTGCCAGTCTTAATTGTCCCACATAAAGCCTCCTGTTGCCGGCAAAGACTGATTGGTCGTCTCGATATTTTTCAACATGCGGTCGGCTTCCTCATTGGTTAGCTTGCGTCCCGCATTGATTTCCATCTGCGATTTCAGGAGCTTCGAACGCAGGCTTTCAACCGATTTTAAAAGCGTGTCAATTTTTGTTTTGCATTCTTCCATTTTTTTGGGATTGCAGAGGTCGCCGGCGGCAGGGCTTTCAGCAAAAACCGGCGCAATGAATGCCAGTGAAAACAAGACGGCAACGGCAGCAGCGATACTTTTCATGGTGTATCCTCCTTGCTTGGGTGTTTTTTTTTGGCCCGGCATTGCAGCCGCAAAAAACTGTCTATTACCGGACCATAAACGGCCTCGCCATTCAAACGGCTGCGGCGCACAAAAATCTGAATGTAGAGTATAGCACACGGGATTATTTTTTTATGGCCGGATCAAAAAAATTTACAGGCGGTACAGTGCGAACCCTGATTATCTTTTCACAACAATTCTGATAATCCAGGTATTAATCGTCGCAGGCCGGAATCCAGGGCTTATTGGAACTTGTTCCCGGCTTTCGCCGGGAAGACGGCTGAAGATGACAAAATTTCTGGTGCGAATATTATTATAAGACCGTTCATAGCTGCCATATTTCTGGCGGGTTCGCACCCTTCAGGCGCGCCTACCACCTGTCGTAATGAATGCGTGATGCATCAAATCTGTCAAATGGCTTTTGCTGCTCTGCAGGATAGCCGATGGAAACTAAAGAAAAAGGCACTACTGTGTCAGAAATATTCAGAAGCTTGCGCAGTGCAATGACCCGCTCTTCCAGGGGGTACACACCCAGCCATACCGCGCCAAGCCCCAGCTCCACTGCTTCAAGAAGCATGTTTTCAGTTGCAGCGGCGCAGTCCTGCGCCCAGTAGCCTTTATATTTTTCCCGGCTCACATCACCGCAGACAAGAATGGCCACAGAAGCCTCATACAGCATCAGTGCGTAAGGATGAAACTTTGGAATTGCGTTGAGGGTCTTACGGTCACGCAGGACAACAAATTCCCATGGCTGCTCATTGCCTGCTGAGGGAGCAGCCATGGCCGCCTTTAAAAGCTGCTGTATCTGGCTGTCCGATACAGCCTGCGATGTGTATTTGCGGATACTTCTGCGATTGAATATCGAATTCATAGTGTGCCTCCCCGCATTACCGGCTGGCTTTTCCCGCCCTGCCATGATGAATCCGGGCGGATCATTTTTTATAAAGCGCGCCCATGATATTACCGCCGGCGCTCATGATATGGCCTTCGACCGAATCGGACACGCCCGGAAAATCGCTCTGCCAGACCAGCAAAAAAGTGTTGCTCGCCGCGCTGTGGGCAAAGCGCACAAAGCGCTGATTGCCGCTGCCGCTGAACATATCGATCATGCCGCTCGCGGGACGGCCGCTGCCGTCGAGCCACAGGGCGGCTATAGCAAGATGCGCCTTAATATCCTTGAAATAAAACTTATCCACATCATTGCTGTCGCACTCGAAGGCGATAAAGTAGGCGTCCTGCTGCGGCGCGTAATGGATGTGGCCTATCATCTGCGCGCCGGGCAGATTCACCAGGGGAAAATCCGCCTCGGGCATGGAGCCGTCTGCTTTGACGATTCTGCCCATAATACCCACATTGTGCAGGCTGGTGCGGGTATCGGTCCAGCTGGCCAGAAACTCATTTTTCTTGGGGTTGTAGGCTATGCCGTTGAAGCGCTGATCGGCATTCGCAGCACCGGCATCGGCGCACATGGGGATATCATTGACCAGTATGGCGCCATCTGCCGAGAGCAGCGCACCGTAAATATCGGTCATGACCTCCAGCGTTCCAAGGGCTTCGAGGCTGTTGCCGTGGGCCCTGAAATCCTCCCAGTTGACAAGATAGGTATCATTCTGCGGGTTGTAGCACACCACGGGGTTCACCTGATGGCCCGGGGCATTGCTGATGGCAAACTCCTCTTTTACGACCGCGCCTGTGTCATCTATGATAACCCCATAGGCAGTGCTGATATCGTCTCTGAAATCATTGTAAGTTATGAGAAACTGATTTCTTCTGGAATTAAACGCCATGGTATAATGAAACTGGTTTGCCGGCACATCGGTCACCTTGAACTGCCCGCCTACGGCCCTGCCGGCGGCATCGAGGATGATGCCCCTGATATTGAAATTATTCTCTCCCCGGCAGTAGATGACCAGATACTGGTTTTTGTTGGGGTTGTGCAGCACGCGGGGCAGCATCAGTATGTCGTCGGTTTTCAGCACCTCGACAGGTGCGCCCACCGCCTCGCCCGAGCTTGAAATCTTCTGCCCGGAAATAAAATAATCCGCACTGCTGCTTTCCATGCCGGGGGCGGCGGCCCAGACAGCAAAAAAGGTGCCCTCGGCTTCATTGCAGGCAACATCGGGCAGCGACTTCCGAAGATCATTGCGGGAGATTTCAATGACGGTTTTTTTCATAGTGCTCTCCGTAAATTTTTTTCAAGCTCATCGGGGCGCAGTGTGCAGCTGCCGATTGAGCATTAACAGTCATCGCAGATCGCTTCACCTGAATGTGTCGCCTGGGTCGCTTCGAACTGAAGGCCCGCCCTGTACTGGCCGTCTTCAGTCCGGCGGCACCACCTGACCGTTGCCCTGCGCACAACGGGCCGGCGCGATTCAAAAAACCGGACCTCCACAGCCAGCAGCAGCCCCTGCGGCAGCTCGGCCGGCAGCTGGACGCACAGCCCC
>JAFGCP010000402.1 GCA_016932595.1 Deltaproteobacteria bacterium | reverse complement strand
CCGCACATTTCAGCCTCGCTGCCGTCGGAATTAAAAAAACGCCACTTGAAATCCGCTGCATCGGACTTTTCTACAAATATCAGCCCGTCGGCGCCCACCGACAGCTTTTCCCGGCATACGGCTTTGACAAAGCCCGGATTCTTCATCCCGTCCCAGGCGCCGCTGCGGTTGTCGATAATGATAAAATCATTGCCGCAGCCGCTCATCTTATAAAAAGGAATGTTCTTCATATGCCTGTTTCACCGTCTCAAAAAAACATGTCATGTTAAGTAGTCGGGTATGCTTTCCAGCCGCACCATGTCCTCGCAGGTTTCACGCTGCCTGATAACGCTGAAGGAATCGCCGCTGACCAGCACCTCAGCCGCGCGCGGCCGGGAGTTATAATTTGACGACATGCTGAACCCGTAGGCACCTGCGCTCATGACGGCTATAAGCTCGCCCCGGGCAAGGTCGGGAATCTGGCGGCTGCGGGCCAGAAAATCCCCCGATTCGCAAATGGGCCCGACAATGTCGGCCGCAATCCCGGGCGCCCCGGTTATCTGCACCGGCCGTATCTCATGAAAGGCATCATACAGGCTCGGGCGCACGAGATCGTTCATGGCTGCATCCACCACAATGAAATTTTTCGCGTCGGATTTCTTTGTATAGAGCACGCGGGCAACCAGCGCGCCGGCATTGCCGACGATGACGCGGCCGGGCTCGAGTATCAGCGTGCAGTTCATGCCCTGCAGTTCGCTGATCACCGCACCGGCATATTCCGAGGGGTGCGGGGGGGTCTCTTCATTATAGGTAATGCCCAGTCCGCCGCCTATATCAAGATAGGCAATGGCAATGCCCCTGGCGGACAGGGCCTGCACAAAGGCCTTGACCCGCTTGAGCGCATCGACAAACGGGCTCACCTCGGTTATCTGAGAACCGATGTGACAGGCAATGCCCGTCACCTGTATGCCGGGCAGCCCGGCGGCTTTCGTGTACTCATCAAGGGCGGCCTCGATTTTGATGCCGAACTTGTTTTTTTTGAGCCCCGTGGAAATATAGGGGTGCGTCTTCGGGTCGACATCAGGGTTGATGCGCAGGGCAATGCGCGCCTTCTTTCCCAGGGCTTCCGCCACCTGGCTGATAAGCTCAAGCTCCTGTGCCGACTCGACATTGAACTGCAGTATATCGCACTGCAGGGCATACTCGATCTCGGCGCGCTTCTTCCCGACCCCCGAATACACGATCTTGGCTGGCGGCACGCCCGCCTTAAGAGCCCTGAAGATTTCACCCCCCGACACAACATCAACGCCTGCGCCAAGGCGCGCAAAAAGCCTCAGGATCGCTATATTGGAGCAGGCCTTGACCGAATAGCAGGTCAGATGCGGCACTGCGCTGAAGGCCCCGTCAAAAACGCTGAAGTGCCGCTCAAGCGTTGCCCGGCTGTACAGATACAGGGGCGTGCCCACCTCTGCCGCAATGCGCTCAACAGGCACATCTTCGCAATACAGGCTCTTTCCCTTATAAACAAAATCGTGCATGTGGACACTCTCTCCTATTGCAATTTAAAAGTAACGGGGGCAGGCTCAGACATGGGGCTTTCATTGGCCTTGGCCGAAGCATCAACCGAGGTTACCCCGTAGACATAGCTTTTTCCCTCCTGCGCGCTTGTATCGATCCAGGAAGTTTCCGTGATACACTGTCTGTTCAGCCGTACAAAGCCTCCGCCGCCTTCTTTGCGGTAAATATTATAGCCGACTATATCTTTCTGCAGCGCGCCGATCCACTTAAGCTCAACACCGCCATGCCGTGGAACGGCAATAAGGCCGGTCGGCACGCCGGGCGGCGTTATGTCCATATAAGCGACCTGCAGCTCGCCTGACAGCCCGCTTTCCACCATGGTTTCTTTCACCATGCGGGCGGCGCGCACCGTATAAAAATAGGTCTCATCTATTTTTTCAGGCACATCCTCATACAGGGGTTCCTGAACAGGCTCGCTGTTAACCGGCCCCTCTTCATAAATTCCCTGACGCATGGTGCGGTAAATATTATAACCGGCAAAACCCTCCAGCGGGCTTCCGTCCTGAAGCGCCGCTACCGGCTGCCAGGAAAGCTGCAGCACCCTGTATTTGCGTTCAATCTTGAAACCCAGCGGGGCTGCCGGCGGCTGATCCCAGAAGACGACCAGATGCTTTGTCGGCTTGCCTTCCTTTTCGCGCTCATTGTAGGCCCTCATCTGGTAGAAATACGCCATGCCGAATTCAAGAGCCGTGTCCTGGTAGTAATACTGCTGCTTGTCGGGCGCCTTGCCCCGGTCGCCCTTGTACGGGATATCTGCAAGCTCCATGATGTTTTTGGGGCATTTCGGGCAGAGCTTGTCAATGGGCTCATTGGCCCGCAGAATCTTGAACCCTGCAAGGTCGACAAGGAGGCTATCATTGACATTTTCCTCAGGCGCGCGCCAGAGTATAAAGATGCCCTCCGACCGCGCAACCGCCTGAAACCGCGACGGCGCCTCAGGCACAACCGGCATGGGCAGGCCCGGATCACCCTTTTTGCCGCAGGCGCAGCACATCAAAGCCAGTATCATACATCCAGACAATAATCGTTTCATAATGTTTCAGCTCATTTCTAGTATAAGGTAGGGTGCGCTGCGCGCACCGTTTCTGTGACAAACGGCACAGTTTGCACGTTCATGGCTTCTTGCGTTTTTTTAACCCCGCCCGGGCGGCGGCCAGCGCTTTTTTTACCGCAGCCGTGCCCGTACCGCCGATGCACTTTCTGCTGTTCACCGACGCATCAATGGTGAGCCAGCCCATCACATCGGCCTTAAAAACAGGACTGAACCGCTGCAGCTCGGCAAGGCTCATATCCCAGAGGCTTTTACCCATATGTACGCAATGGCCAACCACTTTTCCGACCACTTCATGGGCAGTGCGAAACGGCATTTTTTTGCTCACCAGGTAATCGGCGAGATCGGTCGCCGTGAGAAAGCCGCTCTGCGTGGCGGAGCGCATCCTGCCCTTATTGACTTTAACCTCGGGCAGCATGAGCGCCATTATATTCAGACAGCTCTGAACAGTCTCAACCGTGTCAAACAGCGCGATCTTATCCTCCTGCAGATCGCGGTTATAGGCAAGGGGCAACGATTTCAAAAGTGTGAAAAGAGACATGAGATTGCCGTAGACCCTGCCGGTCTTGCCGCGAACAAGCTCTGCCACATCAGGGTTCTTCTTCTGCGGCATGATGCTGCTGCCCGTGCAGAAGGCGTCGGCTATATCTATAAATTGAAACTCCGGCGACATCCAGATAACCAGCTCCTCACACAGCCTGCTCAGGTGCATCATGATAATCGCCGCGCATGAGCAGTATTCTATCTGCGTATCCCGGTCCGCCACGGTGTCCATGCTGTTGCGTGTCACCTCGGGATAGCCGAGCAGTTTGGCCACATACTCGCGGTCAACAGGATGCGGCGTGCCGGCAAGGGCGCCGGCGCCAAGGGGCATGCGGTTTACCCGTACAAAGCAGCCTTCAAGCCGGTCGCGGTCCCGGTCGAGCATCTCGAAATAGGCCAGCAGATGATGGGCCAGCAGCACCGGCTGGGCATGCTGCATATGGGTGAATCCCGGCAGCACAGCATCGATGTTTTTCTCCGCAAGGCCGAGCAGCGCTTTTTGGGCCGCTTCGATGAGCGCAATGGTGCCGCGCACGGCGTCGCGCAGATACAGGCTTATGTCAAGGGCTATCTGGTCATTGCGGCTGCGGGCCGTGTGCAGCTTGCCTCCGACGGGCCCGATCTTCTCGATCAGGCGCGACTCAATAAGCATGTGTATGTCTTCAAACTCGGGCCGCAGGGAAAGCTTTCCGGCATCAAGCTCCCGGCGGATTGCCTCCAGGCCGGCAATGATCTTTTTTGCCTCGCCGGCTGCGATGATCTTCTGGCGCGCCAGCATGCGGCAATGGGCAATGCTGCCCTGTATGTCATATGTGTAGAGCTTGTGGTCGAAATGCAGGGAAACGGTAAACTCCTCCACCGCTTTATGCGTAGCCTGCGAAAACCGGCCTGCCCAGGGCTTCTTTCCCGCCATGCTATTTCCTCTTGGCTGCTGCCTGCACCCGGAGGCGCAGGGAGTTCAGGCGGATGAAGCCGGTTGCATCGGCCTGCTGATACACCGAATCCTTCTCAAATGTCGCAATGTCCTCGCGGTAGAGGCTGTAGGGCGACTTCCGGCCCGCAACCGAGCAGGCTCCCTTGTAGAGCTTCACGCGAGCCGTGCCGGTCACGTACTTCTGGCTTGCATCAATGGCCGTCTGCAGCATCTCGCGCTCCGGGG
>JAFGCP010000401.1 GCA_016932595.1 Deltaproteobacteria bacterium | reverse complement strand
GGTGGCGTGCCCGCGCTCTGTTCTCGCAGGTTGCGCCGGTTTGGGAATATGCATCCTCCGCTCGAACCGCTCGGGCTGCGCTCACCTGAAGCCACCGGTTACTGTCGGGCTATAGGAATTTAAAAAATGTTCTAGAGTGCTACGCCTGCCGCACAGTCACGCGCCTTCGCGTTGCCGCCCCTTGACGGAGGGTGTCTGTTATGATAAAATATGAATAAATGTTCATATGTTCATTTATTCTATGCAACCTGTACATTACGATGTCTGTGAGCAGCGCTGTATTAACCCGGAGCGGATAGATCGGACACGCAGGGACATGTCCTCGCATGAGGATCTTGCGGGTCTTGCCGGGATTTTTAAAATGCTCGGTGACCTGACGAGGGTCCGGATTCTCGAGGCGCTGTCGATCGGGGAGCTGTGCGTATGCGACCTGGCAGCTGCGCTTGCGCTTACGCAGTCGGCGGTTTCCCACCAGCTGCGGCTGCTGCGGGCCGCCCGCCTCGTCAAATACCGTAAAGACGGCAAGGTGGTGTATTACAGCCTTGACGACGACCATGTGACGACCCTGTTCAAGCAGGGTCTTGAGCATGTGCAGCAGGGATGAAGCGCAAAGGCCGGAAGTCAGGATTCAGGTGGCGCAATAAAGCAGGCGCTGTACGGAAAGGGGAAGCCGGAATGAAAACCGGCTTCCCCTTTCCGGCCTCCCCTTTCCCTTTTCGGCGCACGTCACGCCCGACAGGGCGCGCATGAGCAGGAGAAACGCTTGCAGTGATTGATCTCTTTATCAACATACTCCGGGAAAGCTGGCAGGTGCTGAACGAAACCGCGGGCTACTGCCTGTTCGGCATTTTCATGGCAGGGCTGCTTCGCGCTTTTCTGCCCGATGATTTCGTGCTGCGGCATTTGGGTAAAAACGATATGGCCTCGGTTGTAAAGGCATCGGTTATCGGTGTGCCCATGCCCGTGTGCTCCTGCGGCGTCATGCCGGTGGCAATGGGCCTCCGTCGGCAGGGGGCCGGCGCAGGCCCCACCACCGCCTTCATGATTTCAACGCCCGAAAGCGGCATCGATTCCATAGCGATCACCTGGGCCCTGCTTGATCCCCTGATGACGGTGCTGCGGCCGCTGGCGGCCTTTATCACCGCAACGGTCGCAGGCGTGGCAGTGAATTATCTGCCCGAGGAAAAAACCGCCGGCGCGCCGGAAGAGCCATGCGCCTGCAGCGGCTGCGGCGGCACGGCCGAAGCGCACCCGCAGTACAACCCGGGGGCGGCGGGCAGGCTTCGGGAGGGCTTGCGCTTTGCCTTTACCGAACTGCTGCGGGATATCGGGCCGTCGCTTCTGCTGGGCATTTTAATTGCTGGCGCGATTGCCGCAATTGTGCCTGACGGCTTTATCGAGCAGCATTTAGATGCCGGTTTTATGCCCATGCTGGTCATGCTTGCCGCCGGTGTGCCCCTGTATGTCTGCGCCTCCGCATCGACCCCCATAGTGGCGGCCCTCGCGCTTAAAGGCCTCTCCCCCGGCGCCGCACTGGTGTTTCTGCTTGCGGGGCCGGCGACCAATGCCGCAACCCTGATGGTTGTGGCACGGCTTATGGGCAGGCGCATAGCCGCGGTATACGTTGCGGTCATCGCCGTTGTTGCGCTGCTTCTGGGACTGGCCGCGAATTATCTTTATGGCCTGGCCGCTATTGATATTACCGGCTGGATACATGCAGATCATTTTGAACAGCAAAGCCCGCTGGCGCCGGTATTTTCAGTAATCCTTGTATCCTTTATTCTGAAAACAAAACTGCCGAAGCTTTATAAAAAGGTAATTGCCATAAGATTCAGACAAAAAACTTAAAAAACATAATATAATTTATTTTATTTTTTGGTCTAATAAGTTACATGTTGCCATAATGCTGATTATGGTATATAATATTTATCTGAGAGTAGCATAATAAAGATAATAAATAAAAATTAGGCTTGCTGCATAAACTGCCTTTAATAAGTTGAGTATTGGTAAAACATAACTGAATAGTTTTAGCTAAAATTTTTACGGTTTTTTATAGCTGCCTGATGCAGCTCTTTATCATGCGGGGTCTTCCCATGCAGTCACTGCGCAGCCCAGTCTATTGCTCAGCGTCTACACAGGCGCCGGTTCGACAATGATATCAGCAGCACCCATCCAGAAACGGAGGAAAAGCGTATGGAAGAAAAACTTTTCAAATACCTGACCTTTTTGCGCGATTTCAGCCGGGTGTATACCCAGCAGATCATGGAAGGCAATATTCCCTTGAATTCCGATTTGAAGCTGTCGCAGCTCAAGGCCCTGTACGCGTTTCGCGACACTGACTGCATTACGATGAAAGAATTTGCCCTGAATCTGGGCGTGAAATTCCCCAATATGACCATGATTGTCGACGGCCTGGAGCAGGAAGGCATTGTGCAGCGCGAGCGGGGTCGTGAGGATCGCCGTAAGGTTTTTGTAAGCCTTTCGGACAAGGGAAAAGAAATTCGCGACAGCTTTCTTGCCCAGCGCGGCAGAATCGCCGAGGATATTTTTGCAAACATTACCGAGCAGGAGCGGGATCTGCTGCTGGAATCGCTGGAAAATGTCTGCAGGATTTTCGGCAAATCGTTTGAAGACCGCATGGCAAAAAGAAAGATGTGATGGCCGTGCGTTGTGCAAAGGCGCAGGCAGGATGCTGAGGCGGTTGCTTTGTCCGGAAATGATGCTGTGAAGAAAAAAGCGGTTCAGTTCGGCGGCGCCCTGTTCGGGGCGTGCGCAGGTGCAGTGCTCTATGTGCTCGTGTGGGGGTATATCGACCGGTTTTTTTATGATGTTTTCGGTATTGTCCTGCAGTGCGATGGCTGCCACGGGCCCTCGCTGTCCCTTATTTACGGATTTATCCCGGTAGCTGCTGCCGTGTGCAGCACGGCCTGCAGCGCTGTGTTTTTCCGGGAAGGCGGCTGGGCCCTGTTTGCTCGCTGCCTGGCTGCCTGTACTGTGGTCGGAGGAACGCTCAGCCTGGGCGCCGTGTACGTGGCCGCCGGCGGTGTTGCGGCGGTTCTTGTGGCCTGCAGCATGGGCCTTGCAGCGCTCCTTGCGGGCGCCTGTCCCCGTGTTTCCGAAGGGCGGCCGGAGAGAGTCCCGTGAAAACAGGCCCGCATATATGCGTGGTGGAAGCGCCGAGCCGCTGATTGCTGCGGCCCCGGCCCATGGCTCTCATGGCTTGCCGCAGGGCTGCGCGCTCCGACTGCATATCGACAATAAGGATAGAGCGATTATGAAAAAAAACCATGACGTGATTATCGCGGGCGCCGGCCCTGCCGGCCTGGCGGCAGCCCATGAACTGGCCGCGCGGGGCGCCCGGGTGCTGCTGGTTGACCTGAAAAAGGATATAGACCGGGTCCGCCGCGCCTGCTGCGCAAATCTTATAATAGAGCCGGGCACGCACGGCGAATCGGTTACCTGCAGGGACGGTGCATTTCACTTTGCGGAAAACAATTTTTCCGTTACCTACCAAGGCGCCATACTGCCCCTGCGCCGCAGCGTCAAGGTCGCCCCCGGCGGAACGACGCTTACCATATGCGGCAAAAGCCCGGAAGGCAATGTCGCGCTGTCGTTTGACAAGGAAGCGCTGCTGCGGGGCATGCTGGAAACGGCGGCTGCACATAAAAATATTGAGATCATGGCCCAGACGCAGGCCCTGGCAGCTGAAAATACCGCCGTCGGCGTAACCGTCAAGCTGCGGGAAAACGGCGCTGAATTTGCCGCCAGCGGCAGGTATGCCATTGCCGCCGACGGCGTCAACTCGCGTTTGGTGGCCAGCCTCGGCCTGAATGAAACGCAGCGGAAATTCTTCGCGCGCTTTATGGTGATGGCCTGCCATATCGAGGACGTCGACTGCCCGTACCCCGGGTCCTGGATAACCTTTGTGGGCAAGGGCCAGACCAGGGGGGGCAGGGGCCAGATATACATGTGCCCCAAGCCCCATAAGGGCGTCACGGATCCGGCGGTCTATGAGCTGACCGTTGGCGTGCCGTCCCTGGGAGCCCAGGGGGTGTCAGCCGGGCAGGAGCTCGACCATTTCATGAAACAGGGCTGCTTCGCCTCATGGTTCCGGCATGCCCGGATCGTTGAGTCGCGCGCCGCGGCGCTGAATTTTTATACGCCCCTGCTCAATCCGGTTGCGGGCAATGTGATCGTGGCCGGGGATGCCGCGGCGTTCATCGAAACCTATGTGCAGGGCGCCATCATGTACGGCCGCCGCGCGGCTCTGGCCATAGCCGGGCAGCTCGAGGCGGGCCGCGGCCTTGACGACTATGCCGCCTACTGGGGCAAAACATTCGAGTACAATGACCCGCGGGAAATCGCGCTTGCAACCCAGGGCTTCGGCCTGCACGTGCTCGATGACGCTGATCTTGATTACCTGTTCGGCCTGACGCAGGGCGACAACCTGCGGGGCTTTGTGAATGAATTTTCCGACCCCCTGACCGTGCGCGGCGCGCTGTTCGGCCACATGGAGCAAATCGAGCGCGAACGGCCCGAACTCGCCCGTACGCTCAAGCGCTTCGGCGAAGTATCGGTTGCCGATGCGCTGCAGGTGGGCGCGTCCTGACGGCAGGGCGCTAAAAGCGGCGCCGGCGCACCGACGCCGCACGGGAACAGAGCGCAACGCAGAAGCCCCGGCTGTAGAGCCGGGGCTTCTGCGTTTTTTCGTCCGGGGTGCACAGCCCGCGGTACTACTGCACCATGTACTGCGAGTTTGAGTAGCACTGCCGCCCCGCATACGGCACATACCCGCCCAGGGGCACGACCATGATCATGTCGCCGGCGCTTATTGCCGCAGGGGCGGCTCCCGCAAGCGGCCAGGTCTGCTCGGCGCCGGCGGGTACGGTGCCGTAGGTGATCGAGGCCGCGGCAAAGCCCGCGTCGGCATCGCTGGCCATAACGGTCCACTTCACGCCCGTGAGGCCGCCCACGACCATGAGGGCTGTCAGGGGGAAATCGCCCGGATCAAGGGATATGACCCCCGCCGCATAGGTTATGGCCGGCAGGCTGACAAAGCAGTACAGCAGTTCGAGGTCAAGGTCGACCTGGCCTGCCGGGCACCCCGTCAGGGTCGATGTCGCCATATAGATGAACTGGCCTGCCGGGTCGGGAATCTGCTGGGCATAGTAGCCCGTGAGGCCTATTTTCAGGGCAAAGGGAGCGGTAAGGCTGAATGCGCCGGAGGGGTCGGTGACGTCGAAGTAGGTGCAGGCGGTTCCGCAGACCTCGATAGCGGCTTGCGGATCGAGCATGTCGTCAAAGGCGTAGACGGAAATGCCGGCTGTGGGCGTTCCTTCGAGATACGCGGTTCCCGCAAGCGCGCACACGGCGGGCTCAACCTGCGTGGCTGCTGAAGCCGTCAGCTCCACGGCAAGGCAGTTGTCGGGACATGAGCCTGCCTGTGCGGGGATGTCGAACTCGCCGAAGTTATAGAGCGTGCCCCCGCTTGAGCCCGATATGAGCACCCGCTGGGTTTCCCCGGTCACGCCGTTCTGGTTGACATCTTCGCCTGCGGCTTCCGAGCGCATGACGTCAACGCAGAATGCGCCGTTTTCGTCGGTCGTCTGCGGGGACGAGGCGCCGGCATAGGTCAGGCCCTGCACGTTGACGGTTGCTCCCGCCACGGGATTGCCGTCGGCGTCGCGCAGGGTGCCTGAAATGCAGCCGTGGCTTTCGATGGGCCAGTCCACGTTCCAGTAGGAAAAGTGCGTCACGTCGCTGGCGGCGAAAATCTGGCCGGAGAACGTGCCGTTGCGCACGGCGGCAAGCTGCGACTCGGCGATAAGGTCGCCGTTTTCCTGCTCGAGCCAGCCGCTGAGGTCCTGGCCCGCTTCGGTCGTGCCGCGCTTCCACTGGCCGGTTGCCTCGTCGAAATAGTACATGGGCACGTCGATGCGGTCCGTGCCGGGCGCGGTGTCGACAACGGAGGCCCAGGTGTCCCGGGGCATGCGCATGCGGATGCGCGCCGGGCTGCCGGGATCAGTGGTTGCAAGCTTTTCGCCCGCCGCGTCTTCGAGCTCAAAGGCCGTAAACACGCCGGACACGAGCATGTTGCCGCTGCTGTCGGAAAACGAGCCGGGGAATTTATCGGCCTCGGTCACGGGGTTGAAATTGCGCACGCTGCCCCCGCCGACCTTCGCACAGGTGACCTCGACCGATCCTGACTGGTTGCGCCACTTGCCGTTCTGGGCGTCGGTGAGGCTGTCCATGGGCGCCAGCGACCCGTCAAAGCCCGAGATGTTGCGGGCGGTATTGATCTGCAGGGTTTTGACAAGGGGCGCGTAGCCGTCATGGGCAAACCGGACAACGCTCTGCAGGCCGGCGGTAACGCGGGCCGTGACGCTGTAGCGGCCGTCAAGGCCGGTAATGGCTGTCGCGCGCTCGTTCCATTCGATGCGGCCGTTGCCGTTGACGTCGGTCGTGACCGTAACCGCTGCGCCGACGGCGGGCGCCGTTGAGCCTCCCAGCTGCGGCGTCAGGTATACGGTGCCGGCAATCGTGATGCGCTGGGTCCGCAGGCATGCCTGCTGGGACGCAAGAAGCACAAGCGCAGCGGAAATAAGGGTGAAGAACATAATTTTCCGGATCATTGAACCCCCTTTACGTGATATGTGGTTGACGCGTTTACTGTACCTGAAAGAGCATTATAGAATACTGCACCCTGGTTTGAGAAGCGGGTATTTTTTACTTTGTGAAGATTTTTTATGGGAAGGGGCCGCATCCCGCCGGTATCGAAGCCTCAGGGCGGAAACGCGGCTTCCGGGAGGGCTTGTCACCGGGACATGCGGAGCCGTTATCGGGACTGAAAAATAAAACCTGAGAACACCAGGGCTGCAATACAAGCCTCGCACACCGTCTTCCGAACAAGCAGGGGGCGGCATGCCGCGGATTTATTTTTTACCGGTCGGGCGGTTCGATTTTGGGGCTGTTGGTCATTCCCCGATGATTTTTACGAGCACGCGCTTTCTGCGCCTGCCGTCGAACTCGCCGTAAAAAATCTGCTCCCACGGGCCAAAATCGAGCCTGCCGTCGGTCACGGCAACCACGACCTCGCGGCCCATGACCTGCCGCTTCAGGTGCGCATCGCCGTTGTCCTCGCCCGTGCGGTTGTGCATATACTGCGAAACAGGCTCATGGGGGGCGAGCCTTTCAAGCCAGCGCTCATAATCCTGGTGCAGGCCCGATTCGTCATCGTTGATGAACACGGACGCCGTTATGTGCATCGCGTTGATCACGCAAATGTAGTTTTTCCTCTTTATTAGCTAAAGCCGGATCATTTTCGACAATTGCATTTGCTGCAAAACGCATTATACCCCTATCAGGTTCCGTCATGGATTTAATAAATACCGCATCATCAAATGATGCCTCTCCGGATTCTATCTGTCCGTAAATGACCCCGAGTTTTCCGTATGCCTCAAAATAATACCTTCTGGGTGTGCCGGTTTTAAGCCTGATATAAATACCGTATTTTTTTCCGGTTGCATCAACCCCTCCAAAAATAAGCTGCACAAGTTTTCGTTGTGCACCATAGGGGAGATCATGAAAGGCCAATCCTGCCGCTATATAGTTTTCCTTTATTCTATCGGCCAAGCCGCTCCATTTTTTTCGTAATGCCTCTGCTTCCTTTGGCGTTGCCAAACGGCTGAGAGCCACATTTGTCTGTTCCAAGTCTGAAAGCGCCCTGCTCCTTGCCTCGTCTAATTCTGTCAGGGCTTCTTTTAATTTATTTTGCACCACCGTTATATTGGTATCAATGAGCCGTTGCACAGCGTTTTCAATTTTACGGTCGATAGAGCGTAAGTCTGTCTCGTATTTCTGTTTTTTAGACATTAAATTTTCTCTTGTTTGCTCAGGATTGATATCGTCAAAAACAGCCTTTTGAAGCTTATTGCTGCTGCCCAGCACATCAAAAAGGCAGGTTGTGACAGCCTTTTCCAGCAACTCTGCATTAACCATATACCTATATGGCGTAGCGCCTTGGTATGGCTTATAGTATCTGGTATCCCATTTATTGGGTGTTCCGGTCAAAGCATAACCTGTATTCTTATCAAAAATCATTCTACTGAACAGATACTGGTGCTTGTAGCAGCCGTGCTCATACGTTTTGCGGGCTTTAGATTTTGCTTCAATTTTTTTTATGATAATATCATCCAACAGTGGTGGAATTTCTATGACAACTGTTTCATCGATTTTCAAGCTCTTATTCCGAAATCGTTGCTCCCAGGTATTTCCGCACCTTTTAAGCAGAATTTTGTGTAAATTTGGGCCGTTCATCTTAAAACGGCGGCCCAATTCACCAAAACCGATATCTTCTCCAAGATAGGTATTGGCTATTTTTTTTATTTTTGCTTGTGCTTCCTGCACAACCGACCATTTGCCGGTGGCCTTGTCAAATTTTCGGCCGAAGGGCATTTTCCCGCATGATGGGAAACCTTTTTTTGCCCGCTCTATCCGATTGATAATCGATTTGTATGCCTGCTCCTTGGCAAAAAATTCGGCAACTTCGACACCTATGCCCAGCATGAATGACTGCGTAGGATCATTTAAATTGAACTCACGCTGGCCAATAAAAAATTTTATGCCATGTTTGTTCAGTACCGCTAGATATTCTTTGCTTTTGCCATTGTCCCTTGACCAACGTGACATATCGGCGACCATGACAGCATCAAATTTTTTTTCTTTGGCATCCCGCATCAATGCTTCAAGAATCAGTCTTTCATTCTCAGGGGTTGCGTGTTCCTGCCCTGAATAAAATATGCATTCGCCGCCTAGCGCTTTAACTGCATATTCAAGCTGCTTTTTTTGCGTGCTTAAGGATTCCCCTCGTTTACATTGTGCTTCTGTAGAGACACGGCATAAGCATGCAAAACGCAATTTTTCCATAAATACCTCCGGCTTGGCAGTATACGTGTTTTAATTCTGAAAATATTATACTGCACATTTTCGAATTTAAAAAAAACCCCCAAAATTTTTTTGCTAGAAGTTGCTGTATTTTTTTTCAGGAAAAATTTTTACATTATGCTTTTTTAGCCAGTAATGAAAATTAACGACTGTTGTGCCGAAGCGCTCGGCAATAAAAGTTTTCGTGCTGCCATTTTTTAACAGCGAAATAATTTCCTTTTTGTGTGCGTCGAGCTTGCTTTTGCCAACGCCCTTGGGCCTGCCCAGCTTTATACCTTGCGCTTTTCGGGCTTGCAGGGCCTCCTTTGTACGCATGGAGATAAGCTTTCTTTCAAGCTCGGCAAACAGGCTGAACATTGTGATCATGACCGTACTTTGAATGTCCTTTTCACCGTTGGCTTTCAGTTCTATACCCTCTTTCAAGCAAATGACGTGTATATGCTTTTTTACGAGTTCATCCATTATCGTTACAACCTGCCCGACTGAGCGCCCCAAACGGCTTAATTCACTGGTTATCAAAAGACTGCCTGGGGTCAGTTTTTCAAAAAGTTCGCCGATCCTTCGTTCGTGCAATGTTTTTCGTGATGAAATCTGCAATTCAAAAAACTCATCTATTTTTAAGCCATGTTTATCGGCATAGCCCTGTATGGCCATTTTTTGATTTTGCAAATCTTGGCCATCCGTAGATACCCGCATATAGCCAATTATTTTATGAAAGCTCTGCTCTGC
>JAFGCP010000400.1 GCA_016932595.1 Deltaproteobacteria bacterium | reverse complement strand
GTTCACTTCCTCGGTGAGCGCGTTGAGGCGCTCCGCCATCTGCATGTTGCGCGCCGCCGCATAGGTGCTCAGTGCGACCAGGAGGGCGAAAAAGGCTGCTGCCGCGACCAGCTTGCGCTTGCTCTTTTTGCGTTTCGGACGCCGCGCCGCAGGAATTAAATTTATATCAAAAGGGGTGCTCCGCAGTCCCTTGACGGCAACGCCTGCAGGCACGGCAAGAACAGGCAGCGCACCTGCTATGGTATCATGGGCGAATTTCTTATGCTGGACCGGCAGGGTTCGCTGCACGAAAAAAGAGCCGGCCAGAGATTCAGGCGCCGCGTCCAGGAAATCGGGCTGCATTTCTCTGCCCGACAGGCAAAAACGCAGCGGCACATTGCGCTCCTGGCCAAGGGCGGGCAGATAGATCAATGCCCGGTGCCCCGCCTCGTGAATCTCCTGCAACTGCGCGGCTTCGGCAGCTGCCGTCAGGGGCAGCACCTGAGAAAGAGATAGGCCGTTGCGGATAAGAACCGCCATTTCACAGCGGGAAGCGTCGAGAAACTCTACCAGCACGTCAACATTCTGTGTTTCCGGTTTCCTGGCCTGCCCGCCCTCTAAAAACCTGGCTGCCTTTGGTGCTATTTTTTCAACCAGGCCCAGCGTACGGGCGCTTATAATCCCGCTGTCCTGAAGCCAGGCCATATCCTGCAGCCGCTCCAGCGGGCCCTGGTATTTGGAAAATGCATTGCACAGAGCCGTGGTGGTTATCTCTATGCCCTGGGGCCGTATGTCGAGTTTGGCGAACAGGCCGAGATAGTAGTCCACAATTGTGCGCTTCATGGTAATAAGCATCACGGTAATCTGGCCGCTGTCGGGCAGGCGGTTGATAACATGCCAGTCATAATACACATCATCAAAGCCGAAGGGCGTGTAGCGGTCTATCTCAAAACCCAGCGTCGCTCCCAGGTTTTCTTCAGCCGCCGCCGGCATCTGCAGAAACTGCACAAGCGACATGTCTCGCGGCAGGGCAATGAAGATATTATCTTTGCCGCCCGCATAGGCCTGCACAAACCGCTCAATATTATGCACTATGGCCTGGTCCCGCTCCTCGTCCTTCAGATCAAGAAACGGCAGGATACGGTATCCCTCGAGCTGGTAGTCGGCCAAACCCTGCTTCAGGGCAACCAGAACCATCTCTTCCTGCTTGAATACGACGCCAATACTCTGCATAATGTATTATTGTTTCGTTAAAAAATAATGAATTGTACCCGCAAAGGCGGTCAATGGCAAATATTAAATTCAGTTTATTTCCCGCCAGCTGAGAATGAGGTATTTCGTTCTGCTGAACAGCACCGTACAGGTGATACGCCTGCAGACAAGTCCGTCGGGAGTGCAGCCGGCTGCAGTAATGCGAAGCATTGACTGGCTTAAGCGGCTTCCCGAACCTGTTGTAATGCTGTCTTTCCAGCGGAAATAATTTTTGAATGACGGCAGCCGGTCCTCTTTACCTGCAAAAAGCCGCTTCCTTCGTTCAAAGACGATATCAGCGGCGGTGACGGGCGTCATGCCAGCCAGCAGCAGCAGTTGATCGGCTGTTGCCGTATTTATATTAAGCGTGATATCGCCGTTGGCCGTTACCTTTGCCCCCGTGCCGAAGCCTGAAGGCGGGGCGCTGAAAATATCGATTAGCCCCAGATACTGTTGACTGGCCTCATCATCATCCTCGGGAACAGGCAGATCCTCCTCAACCGGAACCACGCTGCCGCTGAGGATATCATCAAGATCCTCCTTTGTAAGCTCTATTTTCTGTTCGCGCCTGCCTCGCCTGCCGAAAAGAACCTGCTCATCGACGCCGCGAACCAGAAGCAACTCCTCAACAACCGGTATATCGCCATTGCGGCACAGGGAGGGTGGGTCAAGCTCCTTGTAATAATCATCTTCTGCGCCGTTGACCCCGGTTATGTTATTATCGGCATCCCGCCAGTCGATAAGGCTGTCGGCGACGATATCGACCTCTTCGCCCTCCAGGCCGATTTTTTTCCGCAGCACCTGCTTCAGCAGCTCATGATTTTTTTTAGCATCCTTGAGAAATGTATTGATATCGACCTTATTGCCTTCATCCGCAATCTCCACCTTACAGGTCATATCGTCAATTTCGATGTCATAGGCGCCTCCCGCCGTCCAGTATTCAATATCGGCCTGCTCTTCAGCATCCAGATCATCCAGGCCGGTGATATCGGCAGAGGCTGTTGTGCGCGAGGCGGCTGAGCGCGCTGTGCGCATGATTTCGATAATAGCCCGGTTGATGCCTGCCTCGGCGGCATAATAGGCCTGCTCGCTGTCTCTGAAATTGCGCGCTACAGCCGTCTCGATGCGCATGGAGGACGAAAATTCAGCGCATATCAGGGCCAGCAGCGTAATAACCCACAGCACCAGCAGCAGCGCAATGCCGCGTTCATTCTGACAGAGGGGAAAAAAACTTTTCATGTATTTATACATAAAAAAACGCCTGTTTATTTTTGCAGGCTGCTCATAATAGGAATAATCAACTGCTGCGTTGTCTCCTCGCCCCGCTGGTCAAGGAAGGTCAGGGTCACCTCTATGATTTTTGGCATCATGCCCTGCATCTCGGCAGGATCCCAGCGCTCAAGCCACTCGCCGGGCTCGTCGTCGTTCTTCTGGTCGAAGTAGCGGAACTGGAGCCCCTGCACCTCCGGGCATATTTCAAGGCTGTAGTCGGGGCTGCGCAGCGGCACTGCGTCGAAATCCTCCTTATTGGCGGCAAGAGCCGCGGCCTCGCCAAGCAGCAGCCCGCTGCGCTCTGACACCCAGAATTCAAGCATGCACAGGCCGCTGGCCCGCTTATGCAAATTGGCATAGGAAACAAACCTGAGGGAATCCTGCTCACCAAAAAAAGCGACATAGCTTATATGCTTGTCCAGCTGGCTCGGCGTCAAAAAATAGGGATAGGTCGAGGATATTTCACGGAACATCAGCTCTGACACCGCGCGCAGGCGCTGCTGGAACTCAATGCCCGCTTCACCCTTTTCCCAGGCCCCGATCCCGACAGAGAAAGATGAAAACAGCACGGCAACAACGACGGCAAAAATACTGATGGCCAGCAGCAGCTCCAGAAGCGTAAAGCCCCGGCTTTTTTCCAAACCTGCATGCCCGGCAGCCGGCCGCATCATTTCCGTTCCTCTTTCTTGACCGCTTTAAGGGTGGAGAGCTCCATCTGCCGCTCCTGAACCCCCGAGTCCCAGCGCACGATGGCCGTCAGTTTCAAAAGCTCGAATGAGAGCTCGTTTTCGTTTTCTCCCGCCTCTTTCTCAGGTAACTCATACAGGCTCACACGGGTTTCCCAGGCATAGCCGTCGTCGGAGGTGCCGGATTTCCCCTCATCTCCGCTGTCGACAAAAGCTTTCAGTTCCTCCAGTTTCTCTTTGGCGAGCAGGACAGCCCTCGTGATGTCGCGCGATTTACCGCCTGCCTCCATGCCCGCAGAAAACTGGGACAAGATGGCGGTAACGGCAATGGCCAGAATCATGACGGCAACCAGCACTTCAAGCAGGGTGAAGCCCTGCCGTGAAAGCCGCGGCCGCAGCGGAAGGTCAGATGGTGTCGGGCTCTTCAAGGGAGACAATTCCTGTGAGGAAATCAACGCCAATAATAAACGAGCGTTTCTGTTCGTCGGCAATGGTTATTTCTCCCCCCATGGATGTGCCGTCAGGGAAAAATGTCAGCTGGTAGATGCTCTGCTCTCCGGGGTCCGCATCCAGCACGTCGGCTATCTCGATGCGGCTTATAAAAATATCTTCGGGAAGCTCAAATATCTTCAGCACCTGCTTCGGCATGGCCTCATCACTGTTTTCCGCCTCTTCCCGACCGGCCAGCTCGGCTGCGGACTCTGTAAGCTTCATGCCGGCTGCATCGAGCGCTCCCGCATAATCGGAAATAATAACGCGCTGACCGCTGCCGTCAAATATGGCATTATAGGGCTTGCCGGTGCTGAGCGCCTGGCTTCGCGCCCAGCGCAGGGACGCGGCAACCTGTTTGGCCGTTGTGCGCAGATGCAGGACGCCCATCTCTTTTGCTATGCGGGGCGCTGCCATGCCGAACACCAGCGCCATAATGG
>JAFGCP010000060.1 GCA_016932595.1 Deltaproteobacteria bacterium | reverse complement strand
GGAACATATAATTTACTTGAGGCTATGCGCACAAATCGTCTGAAAAAACTTATATTTTCATCAACATGCGCTGTATATGGCGAATCCCGGTATTTGCCTGTTGATGAGCAACATCCCCTGCAGCCCATGAATCCCTATGGCGAAAGCAAGTTCTTGTCGGAAAAGATGATTCGCTGGTATGGCGATATTCACGGAATTTCCTTTGCCATTCTCCGCTATTTTAATGTCTGCGGCGCAAGCTCGGACGGCCGCATCGGCGACAGCAAGCGGCCCTCTGAGCTTCTTATGCAGAATGCCGTGCGCGGCGCCATGAATATCGAGCCTTTTTATCTGACCTGCCCTGAGGTGAATACGCCTGATGGCACGCCGATTCGTGACTATATAGATGTTGAGGATCTTGCTGCAGCCCATGCTGCAGCCCTGCAGTATCTGGAGGCAGGCGGCGCGAGTGATATATTCAATCTCGGCAATGGCACCGGCTACAGCGTGAAGCAGATAGTAGCGAAAGTTGAGGAAGTGTTCGGCGTTTCCATTCCTCTCATTCAGAAGGAAATTCGTAAGGGTGAATACTCGAGCATTTATGCCCAGCCTGAAAAAGCAAATACAACCCTTCACTGGAAGACCGAAAAAGACCTGGCTGCAAGTATCAAAAGCCTCCAGAAATGGTATGCAGGCCATCCGCAGGGATTCAGCCGTTAAAACAGGGCAATCCCGCAAAGGGGTGGGCGGTAGACGACCCGGTCTGTATTATTACAAGAAGATTAATCCACATCCCCAAAATCATTCATCGTCAGGGCGCTGTACGCTTCTTGGTCAGCCGCTTTTTTATGCATCACCTTTACTGCATCGAAGCAGTTACCCTTGGGCGTTTTTACCAATACCAGGGTTTTTTGTTAATGCAAAATAGTCCTGTTGAAAAAAAAACGTGAAATAAATTTTTTACATGCTACATGTAAGTATTAAAGGCCATTAGCAGTTCAAGGGAGGAATAATGGTTCTTGATTTTGAAGCTTGAATACATTTTGATTTCTTTCTGCCTCGGTCCCCATATAATCCAACAATAAGCGCATCAAAAGCACCCTCTATAACGGGGGATGGTTTTTGTGCTTTCATTTTGGGTGATATACTGAAGAAGAGAGGTTCAGCAGGTGTACGTAGCGGTTTGCATACTTTAAATAAAACGAATCCAGCTTTAACATGTTGAAAAAAATCGCGCCGAGAGTGCACGAGTGCCGTGAAGCATAAAGACGGGCATACATCTATGCAAACAGAATTTTTTAAAAACTGCCAACCAACAGGCAATTCAGCGAGATCCCTGACCTGGCAGCCATGGGTTATGATGAAGGTCTCTTCGTCAAGCGCAAAAATTTCAGCACATGCGGCGCCTGTTTTGCGACACATGTAGGTATGTCAGACAGGGGTTAAGTTATTTGCTGCATTCATAGTGCGCATCAGGAGGGCGTTCATATGATGAAACAAGCAATGATGTATGAGACCCTGAGTTACAAACAGGTGCACTGCTCGTTATGCTGTCATCGCTGCCGCATTGCCGATACAAAATTCGGCTTTTGCGGCGTGCGCGAAAATAGAAATGGAATTTTGTATACGCATGCCTATGGTCAAGCAGTGGCTGCACATGTCGATCCTATTGAAAAAAAACCTCTTTTTCATGTGCTCCCGGGCTCGACCGCTTTTTCCATCGCCACTTCAGGGTGCAACTTTCAATGCGGCTTTTGTCAAAACTGGGAAATTTCACAAAAAATATACAAACACCATGGTCATTTCGATGGTATGATTTTAACGCCGGAAGAAATTGTTCGGCAGGCAAAAGAAAATCACTGCGCCAGTATCGCCTACACCTATACGGAACCCACAATTTTTTTTGAATATGCCTGTGATACGGCGCAATTGGCTAAAGAGCAGGGTTTGCTTAATATTTTCGTGACCAACGGCTATATGACCAAACAAGCACTTAGTGCGGTCAGACCGTATCTTGATGCATGCAATGTTGATTTGAAATCCTTCAGCGAGTCATTTTATTCGGAAATCTGCATGGGTCACCTGCGACCTGTACTTGAATCCATACGCCTCATGAAAGAGCTGGGCCTCTGGGTGGAAATAACAACGCTTGTCATACCCGGATTCAATGACTCGGAAAACGAATTCTTAAGCATTGCACGCTTCATAGCGAGTGTTGATCCAGCTATGCCATGGCATATCAGCCGGTTTCATCCGGATTACCGGTTTACCAAATCCGCGCCTACAACTCTTAAAGTTCTAGAACAAGCGCGGGACATCGGAATAGGCGAAGGCCTCCATCATGTGTATATCGGCAATGTTGCCGGAGTGGATGAAGTTACGCTCTGTGAATACTGCCATAGGCCTCTCATAAAAAGGGAGGCTTTTTTAATAAAAGAAAATGCGCTTAAGGGGAACCACTGCCCATACTGCGGTAAAGATGTCGCAGGTATATTCCCTGGTACATCTCCCAGTGAAAAAAGTACTGTGAAAAAAAAGGAGTTTGAAAAACACAGGCAGCCTGGTATGTCATTAGCAGGGTACAGTCACTGAAGGGAGGCCTTGTCTATTGAATTAACAACCACCCTTTCTAGGGGTGGTTGTTAATAAAAACAAATTATGCCGGGTTTTTTAAAAGGAAGGAGCTATTTTTTTAAAAAGGGCAGGGCGAGCTGGTTTTTTGTGCGGTGCCATTTCTCATAGCAGCGGTAGCATGCGGTTTTTTTTTCGCTGCGTTTTTTGCAAACATCGATTGCAATATACTGCTCCTGCTTTTCACAGTAGCGAAAGCCGGTTCTGCTTTCAATAACCGGTTGTTTTTTTAGTATGGCGGTATTCATTTGTTGGGTTAAAAAAAATTGTTTTTAGTTTTTATAAACAATTTCCTGAATAAAAGAAAGCAGATAATAGATAAAAAAAGGCGGAAGCACGCACTGCGCTTCCGCCTTGTGCTGTTTCGCTGTTTTGTTTATTTCATAGCTGCAGCCACGATTTCAGCCACATCTTTGACCTTTGTGCGGTCCGAGGCTTTTTCATCCTTGACGCCGTCTTCAAACATGGTCATGCAGTAGGGGCATGCCACGGCGATGGTCTGCGGGGCTTCTTTCAGGGCTTCCTGCGTGCGCTCGATGTAAATGCGCTTGCCTACAAGCTCCTCCATCCACATGCGTCCGCCGCCGGCGCCGCAGCAGAAGCTGCTTTCTCCATGGCGCTCCATCTCGGCTGGGGCCTTGCCCGAGCAAGCCCTGACGATGGAGCGGGGGGCTTCATAGATCTCATTGTAGCGGCCGAGATAACAGGAATCATGCACCACGGTTTTCCCGGCAAGAGCGCCTGCGTCGACCTTGATGCGGCCTGCCGTGATAAGGTCATTGATAAATGTTGTGTGGTGAATGACTTCAACATCAAAGCCGAACTGCTTATAGTCGTTTTTGAGCGTGGTGAAGCAGTGCGGGCAGTAGGTGATGATTTTTTTGATGCCGTATTTCTCAAGAACCGCAATGTTTTCTTTGGCCATTTTCTCAAAAACGAACTCATTACCCAGGCGGCGCAGCGAATCACCGCAGCATTTTTCTTCATTTCCGAGTATTGCCCAGTTCACTTGAGCAGCATTGAGGATTTTGGTCATAGCATGGGTTACCTGGCGAGCGCGGGAATCAAAAGCGCCTGCGCAGCCGACATAGAACAGGTACTCGGCCTTGACGCCGTCTCCCAGCACGGGCACGTTCAGGTCAACCGTCCACTTGGCGCGGTCTGAGGGCGCAATGCCCCAGGGGTTTGAGCGCTGCTCGGAATTTTCGAAGAAAGTGGTGAGCTCTTCGGGAAACTCCGACTTTTCCATAACAAGATGTCGCCGCATTTCAATCATTTTCGGCACATGCTCGATAAATACCGGGCATTTCTGCATGCAGGCGCCGCAGGTAGTGCATGCCCAGATGGCCTCCCGTGAGATGCTTTCATCACGTCCATTAATGAGCGGTACGCACATTGCCGCATCCTCAGGGGCAGGCGCCAGCATATCGGCAGGGCGGTGGGCCATGATTTCATTGCCATTGGCGAACAGATTCACCTTACCCTTATGCACGACTTCTTTCGGATTAAGCGGTTTCTGGGTAAGATAGGCCGGGCAGTTTGCCTGGCAGCGTCCGCACTCGGTGCAGGCTGTAAAATCAAGCAGATCCTTCCAGCGGAACTGTGTGATTTTGGAAATACCGAAGGTGAAGCCCTTTTTGAAAGTCAGCCGCGGCACCGTGGTGACAGGCTTGAAGCTGCGAAAAAAGCAGTTCGGCAGCGAGGTCAG
>JAFGCP010000399.1 GCA_016932595.1 Deltaproteobacteria bacterium | reverse complement strand
CATTTAAAATTTTTATTAATTAAATGCTTGTTTTCTTGACACAAAGCAATCTATCTGCAAAAATTTCATGCTATACAGCGCCCTTATGTATGGGAACAATAAAGGGCAGGGCTACTTAACCGTTTTAAAAGGAGGAGAAGAATGAAGAAAGCAGCAGTTCTGGTAATGTGCAGTTTCATGGTATGCGCCTTTCTGGCAGGATGCAAGGTCAATATACCCTGTCAAAACTGTGAAAACTATGCCACCCTGCAGGGAACAATTATGGACGCCGTTACCGGCGAGCGCATCGGCGGAACAACCAGCGGCCGTAATCAGGATCTTGAGATTTATCTGATTCAGGGCGCAACCATCCGCAACCCGACCTCATTCATCGGCGATGCGGACAACTCCCTTGTCGGCGAGTATGCATTCACCCAGGTTCCTGCCGGCGGCTCCCACAACGGCGGCTATGATCCGGATGATTCGGAAGCAAATGAATACAAGCTGGTTGTTATCAAGGAAGGCTATCAGCGGTTTGAAGGCAAAGTCGACCTGGTTGACATAGATAACAAGATCGGCAATGTCTATCTTTTCCCCGAAGGATACCATGCTCCTGATTATATGTTCCAGGTGGTGTACAACGGCGCACCCGTTGACAATGCCACTGTTTTGTTTCAGCCCGTGGTCACCGCCAATGATCCGGCCACCAATATCGGCGATGTTCTGGCCGCCAGCGCAGGCTATCTGCCCAGCCTCCGGTCGACCACCAATGCCGATGGCGAGGTGACTTTTGACGGATCGCAACTGGCTCTCGGCGCAGCCTATAAGGCGGTCGTGCTGCCTTATGTTTTTGAAGGCGTTAATCTTGCCTATTACGAAGATGCGGCAGCCCGTATCGTCGGCCTGGGCAACATAACCGACATTATATCCCTGAGCGATCTGGCTCCCGGCGGCAACGCATACGGCCTTTATATCAAGTCCATATCAAACTCGGTTGATGATCAGGTCGACCCGACCGGAACTCTGGTTATCACCTTCAGCAGGCCTGTTACCCTCACCGGTGATTTTGACGGTATAAACACCTCACCAGCAGGAGTCTTTGCTGCAGATGCGGTGAATGAAAGCCTTTCAGCAGACGGCCTTACGCTGACGCTTACCCCCAACTGGGCAACGCCGCCCGGGGCAGGCGAAACCGGAACCTCGCTTACCTATACTAACGGCTCGGCCTTTGTCAGCGTCGTCGGATATGACGATAGTGCATTTGTCGTGTTTGGCGGTGCAGGCCTTGTCGACGCACATGGCGATCTCATCAGCGGCACGGTGCATTTGTCAACGCCCTAACTAAGGGACATTTTTTTATGCTATGAGCAAACGCCGGCATGTGCCGGCGTTTGCTTTTTTTAAAGCATGTTTCATTGTTTTGCCGCCGCATTCTCCATGCATAAAAAGCCCGTTCGTGGTGAGTTGTGCGCTTTGCGAATGTTTGAGTTATGAAAAGAACATCGCCCTTCGACAGGCTCAGGGCGAACGGATAGTTTTTTTGAAGGCTAGCGCGTTTTTCTAAATACTGTAACCCCTATCACTACTTCCATGCTTGATCTGATTTTAAAAAGCCGTCACCCCGTTGAAAAACGGGGTCCAGAAAATATCTGATTATTAAAAACCTGGATGCCGGCGTCCGCCGGCATGACGAGAAAGAGACTTTCTTGGCCTTTTTGTGTGCTGTGTTATTTGTGCTATAGTAAAAAAATGCTCTATCATACAGCTTACGCGAAGCATGCGCAATAAGGCTGGTGTCACCGTGATGAATCATGCCGGACCGTTACAGCAGGCGCAAACCGTCTTCAATGCAAAAAGCCCCGCGGAAATCCGCGGGGCTTTTTGCATTTAAACGCTTGTCTTACACGGGGATATTGCCGTGCTTTTTGGCAGGGCGGTATTCGCGCTTGTTGCGCATGGCGTCCAGTGCGCTGATGAGCACCTTGCGGGTCTCGGCCGGCACCAGCACCGCATCGACATAGCCTCGGGCCGCTGCAATATAAGGATTATTGAAAAGGTCGCGGTACTCGTCGATCTTTTCCTTGCGCTTTGCCTTGGGATCTTCGGCGGCTTTGATCTCCGAGCGGTGAATGATGTTGGCAGCGCCCTCGGCGCCCATGACCGCGATCTCTGCTGACGGCCAGGCATAGACAAAGTCGGCGCCCAGGTGCTTGGAGCACATGGCGATATAGGCGCCGCCATAGGCCTTGCGGGTAATGAGCGTCATCTTGGGCACCGTGGCCTCTGAGTAGCACCACAGCAGCTTGGCGCCGTGACGGATGATGCCGTTCCACTCCTGGTCCGTGCCGGGCAGATAGCCGGGCACATCCACCAGGGTCAGCAGCGGTATATTAAAAGCATCGCAGAAGCGGATGAAACGGGTCGCCTTATCAGAAGCATGCACGTCGAGCGCGCCGCCCATGACCATGGGCTGATTGGCGATGATGCCGATCACATCGCCGTTGAGGCGGGCCAGGCAGACAACAATGTTCTGTGCAAAAAGCTCATGGGGCTCTAAAAACACGCCATTGTCAACGATGCTGGCGATAACGTTTTTAATATCATAGGGCTGGTTCTGGTTGTCGGGGATAATCGTATTCAGCTCGGCGCATTCCCGGTCTGGGCTGTCGCCGGTAGCCACATGGGGCGGATCTTCCATGTTGTTTGAAGGAAGGTAGGAGAGCAGCTCCTTGATCATATCAAGGGCATGTGCGTCATTTTCAGCGGCAAACTGCGCCACACCGCTTTTCTGGTTGTGCACGATTGCGCCGCCAAGGCCTTCATGGTCGGTTTCTTCACCGGTCACCGATTTAATGACCTCGGGGCCGGTTATATACATATAGCTTGAATTTTTCACCATGAAAATCCAGTCGGTCATGGCAGGGGAGTAAACCGCGCCTCCTGCGGTCGGGCCCATGATGCAGGTTATTTGAGGAATGACGCCGGAGGCTGCCGAGTTGCGATAGAATATTTCGCCGAAGCCGAACAGCGCATCGATGCCCTCCTGAATGCGGGCGCCGCCAGAGTCATTGAGGCCCACGCAGGGGGCGCCTGCCTTCATGGCGAGATCCATCACCTTGGTTATTTTTTTGGCATGCATTTCACCAAGCGAGCCGCCGCGGGCCGTGAAATCCTGAGCATAAGCATACACGGTCCGGCCATTCACTTTGCCATAGCCCGTAATAACGGCGTCGGCGGGGATATCCGTTTTTGGCATATCGAAATAGCCGCAGCGGTGCTGCACGAACATGTCCACTTCCTGAAACGTGCCCGGATCAAACAGGTGGTTGAGGCGCTCGCGCGCCGTCATTTTGCCTTTGGACTTCTGGCTTTCAATTGCTTTGGCGCCGCCCATCTTTCGTGTTTTTTCTCTTTTTTCTACCAATACATCAATTTTCTCCGTGATCAAGCCCATGCTGTATCTCCTTTCATGCAAAACATGCACTATAGCTTTTAAAAGTTGTTTTTAATTGATCTAGTCTACATGGATTTTAGAAAAATTGTCAAGGAAAACACCATGAATACAGCTTGATTTACAAAGGTATGCGGCGCTGCTTTGCATAGCTTGCTATCGTGGAAATGGCCTGGTTCAGGCGCTGCAGCTTCTGGTTTTTTGCCTTTACTGCCATCACATCGTCAATCGGGACCTGCTCGCCCCGTATTTCCCTCTGAACAATGCCGATATTGACCATGATCGTCTTGAGATCCGCCGGGGTATACTGCTTGATAGTTGATACCGTGATGGTGTTGACCCCCTTGGCAATATCCCCTGCAAGCATTTTAGGGCTTCCGCTAATGGCCATATGCGATCTCCCTTGTTTTTTACAAGTCTATAGCACACATAGGGCTGCTTCTGAAAGGAAAAAAGGCCGTATGCCTGGCATGGGGCCTTTTCAAATAGCGCGCTTCAGAACAGTTCAGCCTGTTTATCACCGCTGCTGCAGCGGTATCGCTCCAGAGCAGTGGCACAGGGATACAGCGGCCTCTCCGGGGTGCGTCTCATCGGGCGCACAACGGCGGCCATAATTTTTTTTGCTGATTTTCAGCTGAATCAGGGGCTTGATGGCATCGCTGTCGAAGGTTCCTGCTTCCTGCGGCAAAAGCCGCTCAGCCCCCGCCCAAAAGCGGGAAAACCGAAAGCGTATCGCCTTCTGAAAGCGCCTGGCCGGAAGCGATATGCTTTCCATTGACAAGCATGACTCCCACCGCCGCCTCGGCAATAGCGAGCTCAGCCAGCACCTGGCCTGCCGTGCACCCTTCGGCGCAGCAGCGCCGCTGCTCTGCGAACCTGCCCGTGCGAAAAGATGCAAACAGTTTAACGGTAATGTTCATGGCCTGCCCAATAAAAAACGGGGGCGTTTGCCGCCCCCGCATGGTATGCCTGAAACCAGCTATATCAGAAATCCCAGAAGGAATCAATTTCCTTGTTCGTAAAATCCCAGACCACATTGTGGGGCGGACACAGTTCTTCGAAAAATTCCGGCAGGCGATCATGCGTTTTGGTGAATCCCGCCTCAGTGTTGAACGCGCGCTCAAGCTTGAGAACTGACTTACCGAGCGCTATGCCGTCATCGCCGGTGATGGAGGAGCCGTATTTGGCATTGACCATATCGACGATGGCGTTGAAAGCCTCGGGTTTATCAAGCACGGCAAAGGCCACAAACAGGCAGAGCCCCGTGCTGTCGATAAGCGCCGTGGCGATTTGCAGGTTGCGCGACAGCTCCACCTGCCCCTCTTTTTTCAGAGGATCCACAAAGCCGCCCACCTTAAGGATATTGGTGGCCGTGGAGTAGCCCGCGGTATGGTCGGCGCCCATGGTCGATGTTGCATAGGTGATGCCCATGCCCTTGACCGAGCGCGGATCATAGGCGGGTATGCCCTGGCCTTTCACGACCGGCACCCGCGTAAGTCCATAAGCCTTACCAAGGGCTGCGGCCCCTGCGCCCAGCAGCCGCCCAAGATGCGATCCTTTGCCGATTTCCTTTAAAAGGCCGAGCATGCCCTTGCCGTCGCCGAAGGCGATGATGCCCGCCTCCATGGCAACGCCCACGGTCACGGCGCTCTCGATCGTGTCGATACCGATATCGTCCATCATATGATCGGCCTGGGCGATGGCGTCAAGATCGTCGATGCAGCAGCCTGCGCCGAAGCCCCAGATGGTTTCATACTCAAAGCCCGAGGTCAGGTAGGCGCCCTTTTTATTATTATAGACCTGGGAGCACTGGATGATGCAGCCCGCATGGCAGCCGTGGCTGGGCTTGCCGCCCCGCTCGACAATGGTGTCGTGCATGGTTTCGCCGCTTATCTTGTCATGTCCGTCGAACCGGCCGGTGCGGAAGTTCTGCGTGGGCAGGCCGCCGGCCTCGTGCAGGATATTGACCAAAATATTGGTGCCGTAGGTTTTCAGGCCCTGGCCCGTGACCGGGTGATCCAGCAGGCATTTTGCAAAAACCCGGGATGCCTCCTTGAACTTTTCCGGATCGGCGATGGCAACGCCGGGGGCGCCGGCATCGTCAATTGAAATATATTTGATTTTTTTCGAGCCCATCAGGGCGCCCATGCCGCCGCGGCCATGGCTGCGCATATTGCCCTCGGGATCGCGCACGGAAATATTGGCAAGGGCCATCTTCATCTCTCCCGCCGGCCCGATGGACAGAACGCCAACCTTGTCGCCCCGGCGCTTGCGCACAGCCTTGATGACCGCATAGTTGCCCTTGCCGATAAGCTCGGTCTCTTCGGCAATGGTGATGCCGTTTTTGTCGACGTGCAGGCTGTAGAAGCTGTCTTTTTGCGGCAGGCCCTCGATAATGATGGCTTTCACGCCGAGCCGGGCAAGGCACTGAGCTGCCGACCCGCCGGCATTGCTCTCCTTAATGGTGCCGGTCAGGGGGCTCTTGCCGCCCGCGGAAAGCCTGCCGGAATTGGCGCATGCCGTTCCCGTGAGCATGCCCGGCGCAAAGACCAGCTTGTTGTATTTGCCCAGGGGATGGCAGTCGGGCTTGACCTCCTTTGCCACGATGGTGGAGGTGAGGCCTCTGCCGCCGAGGGCTGCCCACTCCCTGGGAACGTCTTCGGCCGAAACCGTGAGGGTGGTCATATTGACGCGGTAAATTTTTTCAGCCATGGCGGGTCTCTCCTTTTTTGTGTTTGAAATACGCTCTTTCTCCTTTCCAGACCCGGGAGGCCCGGCCGTTTCCGGCAGAACCCATTGGCCTTAGTCCATGAGACCGTCTGGTACCTTTAGGAACTCAAGGCTCGGAGTGCTAGGAAGAACTATAAAAACAGAGGGGGAAGTCTGTCAAGCAAAAACCCGCCGCAAGCCAAAGGAAGTCATGCGGCAAAAAAGCATGGTTTCGTATCGAAGCTATGCGGCAGGATACAGATACGTGTTAAATTTTTATCATTGCCCGACATTACGGGTTTTTTTTGTTGCAGGCGCTGAATAATTTTTGACCGGGGCATTGACAAAAAACTGTTTTTCCATTAATTAAGTTGTATATACAACCAGTTTGCAGACTCTTTTTCAGGTCGATGCACCATGAATGTTTTTGATCACGACGGCAATTTCGGGCATATGCTCGGCCGCACATCGCGCGCCATGCTCAATATGCTGCAGAAAAAATTCCGGCAGGCAGGCAGCGACATTACCGTCGAGCAGTGGACCCTGCTCATAAACATACGCAATGCCGGCGGCCAGTCGCAGCAGCAGCTTGCCGAGATGGTCTACCTGGACAAAACCACCATAGCCCGCCTTGCCGCGGGGCT
>JAFGCP010000398.1 GCA_016932595.1 Deltaproteobacteria bacterium | reverse complement strand
GCCGTGCTGCTGAAAAATGCGGATGGGTCCCCGACGGGCTGCATTTCATCCAGCCGGGATGTTACCGACCGGCTACTGCTTGAAGAACGGCTGCGGCAGTCTCGCGATTACCTTGAAAACATTTTCAAGGCCTCTCCCGAAGCCATTTTTGTGACCGATGATGCCGGATATATCGTCATGGCAAACGCTTCGATTTATGATGTATACGGCTATACTCCCGAAGAAATCACCGGGCAGCATGTAACTCTTTTAGCCACAGGGGATGAGGCGGCCTTACAAAGATCACTGCTCATGCATGAGGAGCTGGATGAAAAAGGATTTGTGCGGAATTATGTGATTGAGCAGAAACATAAAGACGGGCGGATTATACAGACCGAAGCCAGCCATGTGCTTTTGAAAAACCCGGACGGCTCCATTACAGGCAGCATTTCATCCAGCCGGGATATAACCGGCCGGAAGCTGCTGGAGGAGCGGCTTCAGAAGTCGCGCGATTACCTTGAAAATATTTTCAAAGCATCTCCCGACGCCATTACTGTTGCCGATGATGGCGGATATATTGTCATGGCAAATGACTCGATGTACGATGTGTACGGCTATCGCCCCGAGGAAATCATCGGGCAACACACATCTGTTTTTCACCCGGATGATGACAGAGAACTCCAAAGGACAATGCGAATGATCGAGGAGCTGTTTGAAGCGGGCATCGTCCGGAATTTTGTATGTGACAGAAAACACAAAGACGGGCGGATCATACAGGTTGAAGTCAGCCATGTTGCTCTGAAAAACCCGGATGGCGCCGTTGCCGGAAGCGTTTCATCCGCCCGGGATATAACCGACAGAAAGAGATCCGAGGAGCAGCTGCGGCAGTCGCAGAAGATGGAGGCCATAGGCACCCTTGCCGGCGGCATCGCCCATGATTTCAACAATATTCTGGCCGTGATCATGGGGTATACGGAGCTTTCAAGGGATCTGGCGAAGGGCAGCGGCGTTCTGGAGAAAAACCTCACGCAGGTGTTAAAGTCCGTCGAGCGGGCCAAGGCCCTTGTGCGCCAGATCCTTGCCTTCAGCCGCAAAACCAAAGGCGAAGTCAAGCCGCTGCACATGCATAGTATCATCTCTGAAGCCCTCAAGCTGCTGCGTGCCTCCCTGCCTTCAACCATCGCCATGCGCTCTGACATAGATCAAATGGATGATATTGTTGTTGCCGATGCCACTGAAATCTACCAGATCATCATGAACCTGTGCACCAATGCCGCCTATGCCATGAAGTCAACCGGGGGAATCATCGAGCTGACATTAAAGCCCGTTGATCTGGATGCGAGCGCAGCCGGCCACTACAGCGGCATAGGGCCGGGCCCGTATATACAGCTGACCGTCAAGGATACCGGCATGGGCATTCCCCGGGATATCATCGATCGCATCTTCGAGCCGTTCTTCACAACCAAGGAGGTGGGCAAGGGCACGGGTATGGGGCTTGCCGTCGTGCATGGCATTGTTAAAAGCTGCAAGGGTGATATTAAAGTATACAGCGAGCCGGGCATGGGGGCTGTTTTCCATATCGTGCTGCCGCGGGCTGCAGCCGAAAAAGCTGAAGGTCTGCGCGTTGTCGAGCGGGAAGCGCCGCAGGGCAGTGAATCGGTGCTGCTGGTTGATGACGAGGACGTGCTTCTGGATGTAGGTGAAAAAATACTGGGCTCCCTTGGCTACCGCGTGACGGCGATAGGCGGCGCGGTGGAGGCGCTTGAGGTCTTTAAAAAAAATCCTGCGGGATTTGATATTGTCATCACGGATCAGACCATGCCGCAGCTCACCGGCTATGAGCTGGCTCAGCGGCTGATGGAGATACGCGCGGACATGCCGGTCATCCTGTGCACGGGTTACAGCGACCTGGTGACGGCGGAATCGGCTATTGCGGGGGGCATACGGGCCTTTGTGATCAAGCCCCTGAACAGGCTTGCCATTGCTGAAACAATCCGCAAAGTGCTGCTGAAAAAGGCGGCATAGCCGGACAGAAAAAATTATTCAGCTGCCGGGCGCACCGGAAAAAGCCTTCAGCCTCCAGAACAGCATGCTTGAAACAAGCAGTCCCGTGGCTATTGAAAGATCAAGGCCGCACACAAGGCAAAGATAGAAAAACTTGCCTGCCGCGGCACGCGACATCCAGGCCCCTGTCGGAATAATGATTGCAAGAAATATGAGCATACCCGGCCTGAAGCACTGCCAGAGCCTGGGCGCTTCAAGCTTTCCTATCCGGAGTATGTTTTTTTTACAGGCATGATTGAAAATGAACCTGGCCTTGACAAGCCCGATTGCTATGCCAAGAAGCGGGGCCCCGTACGGCCACAGGGAATCAGGATTGATCGCGTAGGCGCTTTTGGCAAGCGACAGGCCCTTGAGCACCAGGGCTATACCGCCCCCATACCAGACTACTGCTGCAATAATCATTATGGTGCGTTGTGAAAAAACCATGCCCACTCCTTTAAAGAGATTACGAGCTCATCACCATGGTAGATCGTTACACCCTTATTCCTTCCAGTCCCGGATGCGGAACTGACACTCCGGCGCACCGTCGCCCATGCGGGAGATAATCTCCCAGCGGCCGCGCTTATCGCGCAGCGCCACTTCGACATCATAGCCGCAGATGAAGTCGCAGGGCAGCTCGGCAATTCCCATTTTTTTCGCCATGTCAAGAAACGGGCATTTGGTGAGATGCTCGTAATACACCTCCTCGCCGTTCTCGATCTCCTGATCGATATGCAGCTCAAAGCCGATCATGGGAAAGCTTATGAGCTCCCGCTTCATGAGCTCGCCGACAGGCAGTTTGCCGCCGGGGAAATTTTTTCTGATCCGCTTCATGCCCTCGTCATAGAGCTTCTTAAAGACTTCTGTGCCCTTCTCCTCCCCCAGCACTTTTTTCAAATCAAGATAGAGGTTTATCCTGTCGCTCACGAGCATGGGCAGTATTTTTTCCAGCCGCTGCTCAGCGGGCATAGCGGTTTCCGGCTTTGGCAGTCTCATGTCGATCTCCTTTGATAAGATATTTTTTGTTGCCGGCGAATCTTATCGCGCTCGCAAAAAGGCGCGGTGTCTGTTGCGCCATGGCATACGGCAACCCCGCAGTGGCGCATGGCCATACGCCCCTACGCAGATCCTTGCAGGCTCAGCCGCTTGCGCAGCCAGGGCTCAAGGCGCTCAAAATGTATTGAAAATGTTTCTCGCACCTCGCGCATTTCTTCTTCCGTGCAGGTACTGTCGCGGGACATGCGGTAGAGAAAATCCTTTGCGCTCGG
>JAFGCP010000397.1 GCA_016932595.1 Deltaproteobacteria bacterium | reverse complement strand
TTTCAATAATAGTTTCATTAGTAGCAGTTTGTTCAGTGTTCATTTTTCTAATAAAAACCTCTAAATAAAAGAAGGGTTTTAAAGAACTGTGCAGCTATGCTCTTGAAAAAAGGGTGGTTTTATACAGCTCCGCCCTCTCGGTTACATCCTTCAGCGTGAATGGGATGAATATGCCGTTTTGCTGTGTTTCGGCTACATTTTTTTTAAAATAAGGTGCTCAAAAAAATACTGAAATGTATATTTTATTATGATGGTAGAGTGGATTTTAGTCAAGTATTTCAAATACAAAACTTTAACAAATTTTTGTGCGGTTTTCCTGCGGCAAGATTGATAGCTTTTGGCTATATTCGTGACAGGCATGCTTTTTTTATTACGGGGAGGGGCCGGATTTACGAAGGCCTGAATTTTTGAATTGCGGCAGTTGCTTTGCGGGGAATCATGAGAGATGGCGGTCCATAACCCGGGCCTATATGCCAGCTTTGATTACTGTGTCAGCTTTTTTGAGCGACTATAAAGCATGATGTGGTTTTCAGCTCATCTGTCGAATACCTTTCAAAGCCGGTGGCAAGGCATGCCCGCGCATCACTGACTGTCTGATCGGATGCCGACGAATTCGGCGTGAATTCCAGTATGCGAAATCCCGCACTTTCAAACATGGCGAGAAAATCCCGGGCGCGCAGCCGGTTCATATAACGTAGCGGGTCGCGCGCGCAGTAGTTGTTCATTATTGTCTGCCATTGGCTGTCGGAGTAGCGTAAAAAATGCAGGGGTTTGCTGAAATCCCGGTGATCGCGCAGGTCTATCTGATGCGCGGTAAGCCCTTTTTTTGCGAGTATTCGGTGCGCTTCGCGGATGCATTGCAGCGGATCCCGCACATGTTCAAGTACGGCATTTGAAAACAAAAAACCTACGGATTCAGTTTGCAATCCGGTATTTTCAAGGGTTTTGTTAGGGAAATGCTGCATGAGGCTTGTACCGATGCGGTATGAGCCGTCAGCTTCAGTGGAATGCTCCGGTATGCTTAAAGGGGGTGCAGGGCACTGGTGAATTGTTTGAAGAGAGTTTGTAACAGCAGAGAGTTTCTGCAGCGTCAAGATAAATGTTTGTAAATCAAATGTGCGAGAGGCGCAAGGATCAAGGGACCATGCTTTTTTAATGCCGCTCAGGCAGAGCAGCACTTCACAGCCCAGTGAGCCGCCCGGCCCGATGTGCAGAGTCGTTTCGGGCAGGCTTTTAGCATAGCTATGAACTATGCGGCTGAATTTATTGAAAATGGAAATATCGTAGAGTATGCTCTGGCTTTGATTGCCGCCATTGTCGAGCATTTCAGAAAAAGCTGAATTGTAGTTTCCGTCTTTGTACAGCGCAATGGTATGGTTTCTAAATTTTATAAACATGTGTCGCAGGGCAAAAAAAATATATAGGCGTCATTGATCAGATCGCGTTGCTGACATGCCTTATTTGACAGCTTGTTTCGTTTGTTTTCATCTTGAGATCGATCCCGGTATGTCACGGTACCGTGGCTATTGCGCAAGAGCAACCTGCCCCGTTTCCGGATTATATGTATAGAGGTCCGGATCAATATCCTTCATGTTCAGATCATTCAGGCTTGGGGGAAATGCGCTATTTTCGGCTTTGTAGCGCATGATCTCAGCTTTGATCGTAGCCATATCGGCCAGAACTTTTGTTTTTTCGGCTTTTTTGACTGCTCCGGTGAGCGTCGTGCCATATTCCCGAACGGGGTTTTTGTCGTCCGAGCAGCTTGCCCCGATAAGGATTGCCAGGGTGATGAGGGCCATATTGCGCAGCATACCGCTACCTCCCGTAAAAAAGTTTTTTCTACGCGTACCAGGCCAGTGCACAGTGAAGGTGCTCCGGATGCGATGTGTCCCATTGTAGTCTACGGAACAAACACTGTCAATACAGCATCATGGCCGGGCATTCAGGCAAGCCGGCGCTGGCCTGCTGCAAGCTCTTCAACGGCAGTGCGGTCGCAGATGCGGATATGCCGCTTGTCATCGGACTCAATGATCTCTTCTTTGGTCATACGCGCCAGTATGCGTGAGAGGGTTTCGGGTATTGTCCCCAGTATGCCTGCAAGCTGGGTTTTTGAAATATCAAGATTGATATCGTCAGCTCCCTGGTTGCGTTCGCTTATATACAGCAGATAGGCTGCAAGCCTGGCCGGCACCTCACGCAGCGACAGGTCTTCGATAAGGACGGTGAAGCCCTTCAGCCGTTGCGACAGAACGCTCAGCATGCTGAGGGCAACGGAAGGCTCGGTGCGGATTAAATTGATAAAGTCATCCCTGGGAATAAACAGTGTGCTGGTGTCGGTGAGCGCATCGGCATAGGCCGGGAAGCGCTGGCCGGTGAATACCGGCACCTCGCCGAAAGGCTCTCCCTGGCTCATGATGTGCAGGATCTGCTCTTTGCCGTCGGGCGAGGTTTTGTAAACTTTTACCCGCCCCGTCGTAATGATATGAAAACCCGTGCCGGGATCGCCTTCGGCAAATACGGTCTCACCGCGCTTGAAGAATTTTTTTATGGCCATGCGGGCAAGGGTTTGCAGGTACTGAGGCTCCAGGCCCTGAAACAGAGGAATATGGGAGAGCTGTTTTGCTATGTCCATGGGTGGCAGCTTATTAAAGTAGTAGAGTTGAAACGTTTACCGGCCTTATTTTCGATTTTTTTCTCCAGCCGACACTCCAGATGCGAATTTTTATCAGGGTATGAAAAATAGCACTTTCTTTTGACCTGCGTCAAGGTTTCTCGGGCCCGAATCGGCTATAGTTCACTCATAATATGCAGCGGCGGCCGTTATTTTTTATGCTATACAAACTAGTATCCCCGCCCAAAACCATGCACTTAAACATACAAGGAGGTAAAAATTATGGCACAGAAAGAGATGTTTTGTTATCAGTGTGAGCAGACCGCAAAAGGCCAGGGCTGCACCGTCGGCGGCGTCTGCGGCAAATCTCCCGACGTGGCGGCCCTTCAGGATCTGCTTGTGCATGCCCTGCGCGGGCTTGCCCTGTATGCTCTTGAGGGCATCAAAAAGGGCGTAAAAGTTCCCGGCCAGGACGTGTTTACCGCCGAGGCCCTGTTTTCTACCCTCACGAACGTCAACTTCGACCCGGACCGGTTCCCTTCGTATATTAACAAGGCTGTAGAGCTGCGCAATCAGCTCAAGGAAAAAACCGGCGCCGCTATCAAAGAGGCGGCGGCGGCATTTATGCCGGCGGCTGATCTGAACGGACTGATCGAGCAGGGCGCTGCCGTTGGCCTCAAGTCTGAACCCTCGGTGCCAGCCGATCTGCTGTCGCTCCAGCATATCGTGCTGTTCGGCATCAAGGGCGTTGCAGCCTATGCCGATCATGCGCAGATACTCGGCCAGCAGGACGAGAAGGTCTACAATTTTTTGTATGAGGCCCTTGCCGCCCCCTTCAATAAGAGCCTCGGCGCCAATGAGTGGGTGGCACTTGCTTTAAAGACCGGCGAGATCAATTTGCGCGTCATGGAGCTTCTGGATGCGGCCAATACGGGTGCCTACGGCCATCCCGTGCCAACGAAAGTGCCTCTGGGCGCGAAAAAAGGCAAGGCGATTCTTGTATCGGGCCATGATTTGAAGGACCTTGCAGAGCTTTTGAAGCAGACCGAGGGGAAGGGCATTACTGTCTATACCCACGGAGAGATGCTGCCCTGCCATGGCTATCCGGAACTGAAAAAATACAGCCATTTTTATGGCCATTACGGCACGGCATGGCAGAACCAGCTCAAGGAGTTTGCCGCCTTTCCGGGGGCTATCCTGATGACCACTAACTGCATTCAGCGGCCGGCAGAGAGCTATAAAGGCAATATTTTCACGACAGGCCTGGTCGGTTGGCCGGGGGTTGCGCATATTACCGGTCATGACTATGCCCCGGTTATCAAAAAAGCGCTGGAGCTGCCCGGCTTTGCCGAAGATGCGGAGGGCAAATCGGTTATGGTGGGTTTTGGCCATAATGCGGTCATGAATGTGGCGGGAGCTGTGATCGATGCGGTCAAGAGCAAGGCTATCCGGCATTTCTTTCTGGTTGCCGGCTGCGACGGCGCCAAGCCCGGTCGTAACTATTATACCGAATTTGTGGAGAAGGTGCCCAAAGACTGCGTGGTGCTGACCCTTGCCTGCGGCAAGTTCCGGTTTTT
>JAFGCP010000396.1 GCA_016932595.1 Deltaproteobacteria bacterium | reverse complement strand
GCGAAGAGTAGTTCCCGTTTGCGCAAAAATCAAGCAGTTCGTGAATTAAATTTATATAATCGTCTGTTTTTAAATCTATTTGTATTATTTTATTTCCATTGTTGTTGAGCATTGAAGCTATGTTGGAGGACAGATTTTTAAAGTCAATGAAACAGGTTTTGCCGGCCAATTCAAATTTTCGGTCTATTATTATTTCAAATGTAATGCCCCGGGCATTTTTTGGTGTGATTCTGGTCCTTACATTTTTTTGGGGAGTGATGCCACTGAGCTCAAGAATCATGTCAGTCATATTCACAGGATCAGCCTTTACGAGTAGCACTTCGCGCTCAGGGCTGAAATAGTCGGTTTGTATTGGGGCCTGTTTTTCCGTCAGGCTTAAATTCAGCAGATGGATGCCAATGCCGCTAAGGTATGCCCGCAAGCCTTCGGGTACCCGCAGGCATTCGCCGTTTGCGATCGTTATAACAAAAATTATATTCTGCGGATGGTCTTTATAAACAATCCAGTTGCCGCTTACACTGCTTTGTATATCGTCGCGACTGACTGTGTAACGATTGCCGGTTTCGTTTTTAAGCAGACCGCAGCCGTCAATCACTCTGGAAAAAATGGTTTCAATTTTTTCAGTGTACCCTGCGGTGATGACCTCCGTATTATCCCAGTGCGCAGAGATGATTTGTCGTACGGTCTCAGGCAGTTGGCTGCCATAGTCCATCACTATCCTTGCCCCCCAGGGAAATTCATAGACGGGGAATTTGCTGCAATCCATGACAATGGTTCCCCCGTTCTCAATTGTCAGGGTTTTCATACAGCGCGTATTCTCATAACCGTCAAAGGCTTTTACAAAATCAATCAGGAGATGCTTGATTTTTTTTTCATGCTGGAGTTCATCTGGCTTCGGGAGGGAATCTTCCTTGATGGGTGTTTCATCGGTTGTAATGTGAATCGCCGGTGCCGATTGCGCTTCATTCTGTTGGCTGACGGTATCCCCGGATGCAGGCGGATGCCCGCCGCCTTTTTTTTGATTCGGCGCTGCGGCAGGCGCTTCTGCATGGTTCCGGGCTGAGGGCCCGCTTTGTATTTCCCCGTCAGGTACTAGGCTTTGGCGGCCCTGCAGCAGAATACTCGAAGGCACAAAAAGTTTTTCGCCGGCCTGCAGGGCATCGAGGTCGTGTATGTGCGGGTTAACCTTTTGAATGGCGCGGCATGTCTTCGGGCTGAAAATGACTTCGTCGGGCAGTTTAAATACTTCGCGCAGAATTTTTCCGAGGCAGTCTCCCTGCCGTACACTGTAGCTGTTTGTCGCGTCAGGCATTTCCGCCGGAGTAAGCGCCGTATGCGATGGTGTCGCGTTGTCAGTGACTGAAGCGGCAACTAGCAGGGAAGCAGTGGCGCAGGTGGAAATGCAGCCGCAGAAAAAAAATAGTGCGGTCAACAGGCGATGTTTTCCTCTGTTCATACTTTCCATTCAAGGCTCATGAAATTATGCAGTACACCTGTTTCGGAGTGTTTCATGGCGCGCCAACCGGGTTTTGTTTTCAGATGTTTTACGTATAGCGTAATGTAGCACAGTTTGAAATCAACTGTAAATATGGTACACAGGTGCTTCTGAGAGAACAGCATCAAAGCGCCAATTCTTGTGCTATGCTTCTGTCGGAACTGGTGGCCAAAGAGCCTGTACCGTTGTTCCCTGATCAGGTGATGATGTCAGGATAAAGCGGCCGCCGGAAAATTCAATCCGTTCTTTCATGCTTGATAATCCGATGCCGCGATCGGACTCTCTGCATGTAAGATGTGTTTGCGGGTCAAAGCCGGCGCCGTTATCGTGTATGCGTAACTGTATATTACCGGATACAGATGAGAGATGCACCGTAACCCTGTCGGCATGGCTGTGGCGCACAATGTTGGTGCACGCTTCCTGTGTGACGCGGTAGATGACAATTTTTATCTTTTCGGGAATATCCCCGTCGCTGGCGCTTATTTCTCTGATAATGGTGATGGTGTCATTGACTTTTTCAAAATCAAAACAAAAAGAATTGATCGCAGCGATGATGCCAAGATCATCAAGGATCGATGGCCGCAAATCACGTGAAATTCTCCGCACCTCATCAATGGCGGATTGAATGATGGCCGGAAGGCCCGTGGCAGCATTGCCATTGCCGGCGGCAAGCCTGTGAGCACTGTCGTCAAGCATTGTCTTGACACCTATTTTTGCGGCGCTTAAAATTTGCCCGAGTCCGTCATGCAATTCATAGGCTATGCGTTTGCGCTCCTGTTCATGAGCGAGCAGAAGCCGTGATGAGAGGTTTTTGAGTTCTTTCTCGGAATTCCGGAGAGACTTTTCCATATATTTTCTATGCGTACTATCCCTGATGATTGCCGTGAAGTAAACTTCCGCGCCAATCATCCAGCTTGCAATAGATAATTCAATGGGAAAAATTGTGCCGTCCTTTCGCCGGGCCCTGCCTTCTACTGTCGTCCCGATCGAACGATGGCTCATGGATTCCTCCGGTTCGGCAAATATCTGCGCATGATCAGACATTACCTCATCAGGCATGATCTGATAGATTTCTTTACCCATGACCTCGGACTCTGTATAGCCGAAGATGACCGATGCTGCCGTATTCCAGAACATAACCTTCCCGGAACTATGTACCGTGATGATTCCGTCGGTGGCTGTTTCAGCAATGGAGCGGAAGCGGGTTTCGCTTTCAGAGAGTTTTACTTTTATCTGCTGCTGTTCGGTTATATCGGTAAATGTGCAGATCATTCCATCAAAAATGCCCTCAGCATGCTTCGGGATGCACCAACCGGAAAGCACTATTGGTAATCCGGAAAAGGTGGCTGCAGGAATGCTTTCGAAATGTACCGGTGTCAGGCGGCTGCGGGCCTGAGCATAATAGTGCTGAAAATGCTGCGGGACGTCCGTCAATATATCTAGCAGAATGTTTTTGCCGATAACCCTGTCGGGAGGCAGGCCTGTGGTGAGTGAAAAAGCATTGTTGATGAAGGTGATCGTGTCGTTGCAATCAGTAACGAAGACACCGTCATAGATCGTATTCAGTATGGTTTCATAAAATTTTTTTTGCTCGAACAGCTCATGCGCCTGCCCCCTGTATGCAGGCCGTGGGTCTTCAGGCCGGTTGTTTGCATTCTGCGGCTCCGCTCGCCGTTCATGCCGGGTAGTGGTTGGTGCAGACATTTTTGCAGCATCTCCCGTGTCAGCGTTTATGGCATGAAGCCCAATGACCCGCTGCCTTTTCAACAAAGGGCGGTTCGTTATCAAAGCACATTGCCGGATCTGCAATCGGGCAGCGGTCTGCAAAAGCGCAGCCCGCGCGTCGTCCGATCGGGCTTGGCGGATCTCCGTTTAATATGACCCGCGGTTTTTTTTCGCCAGGATCCGGTACGGGCACCGCAGACAGCAGCGCCTCAGTGTACGGGTGAAATGAGCGTTCATACAGCCGTGCATTCGGTCCGAGCTCGACTATTTTCCCCAGATACATGACGGCAACCCGCGTGCTGACATGTCTCACGATAGAAAGGTCATGTGAAATGAAGAGATAGGTGAGGCCGAACTGTTTTTGCAGATCCAGCAGCAGGTTGATGGTTTGAGCCTGGATGGAAACGTCAAGGGCCGATACCGGCTCGTCTGCCACAATCAGTTCCGGAGTAAGGCAGAGGGCACGTGCTATGCCGATGCGCTGGCGCTGGCCGCTGCTGAACTCATGGGGATACCTGTCGTAGTATTCCGGGCGCAGTCCAACAAGCTCCATGAGCCTGATAACCTTTTCAGGCATGTTCCGCCGGGTAGCGATATTGTGTATCAGCAGTGGCTCGCCGATAATGCTTCCGACTTTTTTTCTCGGATTGAGGGATGAAAAAGGGTCCTGAAAAATTATCTGAACGCGGCGTCTGAATTGTTTGAGGGCATCCTGCCTGAGATCGAAAATATTGTCTCCCTTGAACAGTATGCTTCCGCTGTCAGGCCTGTCGAGGTTGAGCGCAAGTCGCGCCACGGTTGATTTTCCGCAGCCTGATTCGCCCACAAGGCCGAGAATCTCTCCCTGTACAATGCTGAAGTTGATACCGTTGACAGCCTGGATACAGCCGCTGTCGCCTGAAAACAACCCTTTTGAAACAGGAAAGCTTTTTTTCAGGTCTATAACGTCAAGTAAGCTTGTGGTATCCATGATCGTTCACCTGGGCGTTTCTTTTTGATAGAGCCAGCAGCGGACAAAATGCGGAGTTTCGCCACCTGGTGCGATATTTATGAGATCGGGTTCCTGCCGCATGCAGAGGTCGAAGGCTTTGTCGCAGCGCGTGCAGAATTTGCATCCTCCGGGCAATTCGAAAACAGAGGGTATCATGCCGCGTATCGGCTTGAGCCGCGCAATGCCCGGCCGTGGCAGCGAATCGAGAAGCCCCCGGGTATAGGGATTGGCCGGTTTCGTAAAGAGTGTTGTCACGTCGGTGTATTCTATGATTCTGCCAGCATACATGACGGCGACATCATGTGCTGTCTCTGCGACAATGCCCAGATCGTGGGTAATGAGCAGCATGGCCATATTGTGCTGCTCCTTGAGCCGGTTGAGCAGTTCCATGATCTGAGCCTGCACGGTGACATCAAGTGCGGTTGTCGGCTCATCTGCAATGAGCAGCTGGGGGTTGCAGGCAATGGCCATTGCAATCATGACACGCTGCCGCATGCCGCCGCTCATTTGATGAGGGTAGTCTCGAATGCGCTGCTCCGGTGAGGGTATCCCCACATCGCGCAGCAGCTGCACGGCTATTTCAAGTGCGGCCTGAGCGGTAGCGCCTGTATGTACCTGCAGAACCTCCGCTATCTGGTTTCCAACTCTGAAAACCGGATTGAGCGACGTAAGCGGTTCCTGGAAAATTATGGATATTTTGCCGCCGCGTATCCGGCGCATTTTTTTTTCGGACAGATCAAGCAGGTTGTCGCCGTTGAATACAATACGGCCGCCGGTAATGGCAGCGGGAGGTGAGGGCAGCAGGCGGAGAATTGAGTAGGCTGTCATTGTTTTGCCGCAGCCTGATTCGCCGACCAGTGCCAGCGTCTGGCTGCTGCGCAGGGTGAAACTGACATGATCAACGACATGCGCGCTGCCCTGAGGCAGATGCAGCTGCGTCTGGAGATTGTCGACTTCAAGAAGCTCCGGCATAGAGTCCGTAATGTCCGTAGTGGTTGTTGTCTGCCGGCTACCTATAACAGGAGGCTGGAGGTGAGTCAAACGCTTTATCCTGCTGCCGCAATCAGGGTCACTCATCGGGCAGATAGTCATAGGTTGTATCGAGCCTGGATTGATTGTCCTGAACGCCCAGCCTGTCCCGTTTGTTCAGCTGATCAATGTCTTCCTGACAGTTAATGCAGTATGCTGCGCAGGGCTGTATTTCGAGGCGCTTGAGCGGTATTTCACATCCGCACTCCTGGCATATGCCATAGGTTCCCGCAGCAAGTTTTTCAAGCGCCAGGTCTATTATATCAAGCTCCTCTGATTTGATGCTCTGCACAGAAGCCTGTACATGCCGTTCATGGTCTTCAACTGATTTGTCACCGTCATCCTGCGCAAGTTCAAAAGACATGCTGGAATTTTCAGTCCTCTGTTCTTCCATTGACTTGCGAAGCTCTGCAAGAAGAGTGGCTTTTCTTTCAGCAAGAATGGCGCGCAATTTTTCGTGTCGATTTAATTCTGCAACAGACTCAGTCATACGATCCCCTTTTTTTATTACAGCATAGCATAGTTGCAGATGAGAGAACCTTAAAAAAAGAAAGGCTGCCAATGGTGGCAGCCTTTCTTAATAAGATATCAGAAATATTACACGCCGTCGGCCTCATCCATCATTTTTTTGAGTTCCTGGCAAAGCGCGACGGTTACTATTGTTAAACCCTGGTCCTGTGCATACGACTCGGTGCCTTCGATAGCGCCCTGGCGCACGCCACCGGGGATCTTCATCATAATGGATTTTGCGGCCTCTTCCCAATCCATATTGAAGGTCGCCTGTATTTCTTTCGTGACTTCATTTTTAATCATGAAAAGCCACACTACCAGCACGATGCTGGCAATGCCCTTGAAGGCAAAAGCTGCACCGGGGGCAATCGAGTCATACAAAACTCCGCCCACACCGAGGAATAGAAGAATGCCGATAGGCGACATGGTGCTCAGTCCGCCCATGACCGCCCCCATTAAGGTTATCGGAGAGGCATCCATGGCAAGGGTATTTGCTCCCACAATCGATCCTGCCATGCCGATGCCGGCAAAAAATGCTGCAAGAAAGCACAAGGGGTGGAAGGGGCCCGGTGCAATCGCCACGAGCAGCATGCCAATGCCGGCGCAGAGGACACTGAAGATCGTTGTCGGCATACGCCCTTTTTTGTCGAGCATCACGCCGATAACCGGGAATGCAAACAGTGATACCACCCCCATGATCATGAGGGGAATTGTTGCCATAAGAGTAGCCTTGCCGGAATCGTATCCTATTTTCGGGCCTTCCATGACGCCCCAGCCAACCAGATACGTCGCAAGAACCACTATGTCTGCGCGGGTAACCAGGCAGGTCCAATAGGCGGCTTTTAAAGCCTTGCTTTCCTTGACCAGGGGAATGACATCCTTGAGGCCCTGCTTCTCAGGGGGTTGCTCAGGCATCCTGTCTTTCATGAAAACTGCTGTCAGCACCGCTCCCAATGCCGCAAGCACGAGGCAGGCATCAAAACCGGCCAGCACCCCGCCTTTTTTCATAATAGCGCCGAACATGCCAAAAACTAGAAGCGAGGCTAATCCCATGGCCATGCCGTTAAATGCCATGCCTTTGCCGCGGTCCTTATCGCGGGTATAGTCGCCGATCATGGTAATGAATTGCGGATAGCCAAGAATCAGCCCAACGCCGACCAGAAAACGCGCTACATAGGATACGAGCAATCCCGGTGCAAAAGAGGTAAAGGCAGCTGCTTTATCCGGGGCGAAACTCAGCCAGGCGCAGATCGTGGCTGCAATTTCGGGGGAAATACCTAGACCGATAGCAATCTCATTGGATACTTTAAAAAGGTAGAAGGAAATGAACAGAACGATGAAGCTTGCAAGAATCAGAATTTTACGTCCTGTCTTATCGGACAAAGCGCCGATCAGTGCGACAAAAAGCAGGGTTGCAATCTGGCTCATGTTTTGGAGAAAACTGATGATGGTGCCGGCAAACACCTGATCGATTTTAATAATATCCTTCATGAAGGCCGGTTGAAGCACTGCCGTAACGCTTAAAAACATGCCGCAAAGAAATGTATTGAAAAACATGAAGAAATAGTTGGTCTTTGTCAGACCGGACAGAATGGTGATGCCTGCGAATTTAGGAGCTTTGATCGGGGTTTCTGTTGTTTCAGCCATGTCTCCTCCCTTTGTGTTGTTGTATTAGGCCAATATTTTTCGTCCAGCGGTAGAATTTGCAAACTCTAGTTTTTTATAGAAATAAAGTCAATTCATAAATTTATGCTTTATAGGCCATGCTGCGTAAAAAGATCCCGGGTATAGTATTCCTCTGATTCGAACCGGGCATTGGCTTTTTCTTCGGTCAGCCAGATGATGCGTTTGCCGTTTTCAGTATTGCCCAGCACTTCTTCTACGAGCCACGGGGTGACGACTTCAACCGTGTCGGCAAGGCTGTTATAGACCGCCTTGGTTGTTTCAAGGATATCCGGGGGCATTTTTCGCATATCATCGAGCAGAAAATCCGTCAGTACGATTCCGGGGCTGATAGTTCCCACAATGACGGGTTTTTCATTTTTGCTGACCTCCTCGGCCAGAGCTTCCGTAAAGTAGCGACCGCCGCGTTTGGTGGCTCCGTAGACAGCAAGGCCGTTGACGAACATGTCGTCGCTGCCGAAGCCCTCCGAATTATAAATCGCGCCAAATCCCTGGGCCAGCATGCCCTTTATCGCCACATGGCTGCCGTACATGATGCCGGCCATATTGGTGCTGACAACCCGGGGAATTTCCTTTGCCTCAAGCTCCCAGAACAGGCGGGTCGTGTTGGCGATACCCGCATTATTCATCCAGATATCAACCTTGCCGAAGGCCTTGACAGTGGCTTCCCAGAGATTCTGCACCTGGGCAAGGTCTGTCATATCGCAATGACAGCAGGCAACCCGGTCTTTGCCGAATTCAGCTGCTGCTTTTTCGCATTCCTGTTCCATTTCTGCCCTGGCAAAGCTTGAAAACATGACCGAGCAGCCCTTTTTTAAGAATTCTTTAGCCAGCCCCAGGCCGATGCCTTTTGAACTTCCTGTTATGACGACTGATTTCATATATAACCCCCGAATAATATAGATTAAATATTACAGCCCGAATTGACTGAGCAAATCTCTGCTGCAGTATGCATCAGACTCAAAGCGCGCTTGTGCTTTTTCCGTATCGAGCCAGGCGATTAATTTTCCGCTTTCCTCATTGGCCAGGATATTTTCAGCCAGCCAGGGCGTGACGGTTTCAACCGTGTCGGCAAGGCAGTTGTAAACGATTTTTGCCGTCTCGAAACGATCAGGCGGCAGTTTGCGCATTTCATTTATGATAAAATCGGTCATAACGATTCCCGGCGACAGCAGGCCTGCCTTGATCGTTTCGCCATCGATTTCCAGCAGCAGCGAATTGGTGAAATAGGTGACAGCCCGCTTTGTTGCGCCATAAACAGCCAGCCCTGCGATGAATTCATCATGGCTGCCGTGGCCTTCCATATTGTAAATGAAGCCATGGCCCTGCGCTGTCATTCCCCGCAGGGCAATCTGGTTAGCGTACATCAGCCCGGTAATATTCGTATCGACCACATTTTTAATATCAGCAGGCGTCAGGTCTTGTACATTCATGGTAGGGTGCGTCACCCCGGCATTGTTGATCCAGATATCAACCGTGCCGAAAGCTTTCACTGCGCCGGCCCACAGAGCCTGTATCTGTTCATAGCTGGTAATTTCACAGGGGCATCCGGCGATTTTATCATTGCCGAATACTGCCGAAAATTTCTTCACCACGCTGTCGACCTGGTCTTTGTTTCGTCCGCTGATCATGACCCGGCAGCCGAGCTTTAACAGCTCAAGGGCCATGCCATGGCCGATGCCGCGGGTGCTCCCGGTAATAACTATTGTTTTCATGCCTGCTCCTGAAAGGTTTGTGCCGCTGTGGTAGCCTGGCTGCAGTTTTTTTGGTTGGGTTAAGCCCGGAAGAAGCCCTTGGGTTATGTTCCTCATCCCAATCTAGAAAAAACAATTACTTAGCCAAGAAACACATGCCTAAGGGCGAACCCAACAGCTCCATGACACAGGTGTTTTTGTATGCCTCCGGTCAGGGCACCCAGCGCTGATACACGCGGAAACCGTCCTTCACGAATGCTGAATTTGCCATGGTAATGCGGTCAATGGAGATTTTCATAACGACAAAATTGCCCTTCTTGAGCATGTCACGACGCGCCTTATAGGCATCTTCCTTCTGCTGCAGGGTGGCGTTTTCCGGCAGGCGCACGCTTTTTTCATAGGGCAGGAAATTTTTGACTGCTGCGTCGAATTCCGGCTTGGTGTTCTCGATAATCTCGGCATGTCCCTTTATCTGGCAGCACCGGAAATCGGCAAAGCTGTCGAAGTCCTTGTGCCAGTTGAGGCTCACCTTCGGGTTGTTTTGCACATGATTGAGTTTTTCCGTGCCCATTTCATGCAGTCCGTACAGAACCCTTTTAGCCGGATCAAGGGAAAATTCCGCGGTTGTGGACAGCGGCTCATTGTTCAGGCAGGTGGCCAGGATAAAGGTTTTTGTACCGGTCTTGTTGCCGATCATTTTGGTGAATTCCTGCCAGATTTTGTCTTTCGGCATAACGCCCTCGCCGGCTTTTTTGGCAGGGGACTCGCCGGTCAGCCAGACCTGGGTTGCGGTCGTATTGGCATCGTACTTGACTTCATGGCAGTCATTGCAGGAAACACCCTCCGGTATTTCGGGGTGGTTGCTGGTCTTCTGCTCTTTGGTGTCGATGGCCTTGGCCTTTGTTTCCTTTGCTGCCTGAGGCTCTGCCGCAGTTGCCGCGGAATAGTAGAAAATCGTGGCAATGGCCAGTGTCAGCACTGCAATCGTCCGTGTCATTTGTTTCATGTGCGGGTTCCTCCATTTCAATTAACATTTTTTTTTTTTAACCATGCATACTTGTGCCAGCGGTGCCAGAGCCGGCACATGCCGGTTCTTACTGCTTTTTTATCCCCTCCATGAACGTTTTCATATTTATCGTGTGCTGGGTCATGGGGTCGAAATCGATATCAACGGTAAAGTACGTCAGAAAAAAGCCCATGGACAGAAAATAGAGCGACCGTGCAACGGCATCTGCTGGAATATCCTTGAACATGCCTCTGTTGACTCCGTCAGACAATGTCTCGGCGAAAATGGCAACCCTGTTTTTATAAAAATCAGTGACCGCCAGCCGAATTTCGCTGTCGCGTGATGCAAGCGACATGAACTCAAAGCAGAACTTGAGAATATCCATGTTTTCATCGAATATTTCATTGGATTTTTTGACCAGGTGCTGCATGTGGCTTGATGCGTTTGATGGCTGATGAATTTTGAGTTTAAGCGACTCGAAATAGCGATTGGCTACTGTATGAAACAGATCGATGAAGAGAGTTTTTTTTGAGTTGAAGTGATGATAAATGCCGCCCTTGGTTATCCCCGCACGGGCTGCAATATCATCGATGGAGGTCTCATAATAGCCTTTCTGGTTGAAGCAGAAAAGGGCAGCGTTGAAAATTTCCTCTTTGCGCAGTTCAGGGGCTTTTTTTGTCGTCATGGGTGTCTGCTCACTGGTATCATGCGTCGAGTTTCAGCTCTGAAAACAGGTCCCGGCTCTGGTAATAGGGATCCTGCATGCGCGCCTTGAATTTTTCCTCGGTCATCCAGTTGATGACAGCGCCGTTTTTATTGTTTTTCAATATCTCTTCAACAAGAAATTCAGAAACAGTTTCAACCGTATCCCCGACGATGTTAAAGCTTTTTTTGAGCATTTCACGCTGCTGCAGCGGCATGGTGCTGATGGTTTTAATCATAAGATCAGTTATTACCGTGCCGGGCATGAGTGAGCCGACCTGAACCGGCATATCCTTAACCTCCTCGACCAGAAGCTCGGTGAGATATCTGATAGCCCGTTTCGTGGTGCCGTACACGCCCAGTCCGCCGGGTTTCTTATCATCATTTGAGCCGAAACCGTAAAAATTATATATCTGGCCTGCACCCTGCTTCAGCATGCCCTTCATGGCTACTTTTATGCCAAACATATGGCCGACGATATTCGTAGTAATAACGGTTTTAATTTCATCAGGGTCAACCTCCCAAACCGGAAGGGTAGTGTTCACAGCGCCTGCATTATTGATCCAGATATCGACTTTACCGAATTTTGCCGCTGCGGCGTCCCAGAGCGCCTGAACCTGTTTTATATCGGTTACATCACAGGTAAGCCCGATAACTTTGTCTTCTCCGAATTGAGCTGAAAATTTTTGTACTGCCGCATCAACATCAGCCTTTTTTCTGGAGCTGATCAGAACAGAACAGCCTCGCTTGAGAAATTCCAGACACATGCCAAGCCCGATTCCTTTGGAACTTCCGGTAATAATGACTGATTTCATAGCCTGTCTCCTTGAAGTATCAAATTGAAAATAGTATGCACGCCAATACATACCGACTAACTGGTATTTATATTAGCTGTTTATTTTTTTTTGTCAAGCGGGAAACAAACTGATAGATTGTTTTTATGAATAACATTCCTCAAACAGCGTCTGACTCATTTTTTGAAATCGGTATTGATCTTGGCGGCACAAAAACCGAGGTTATTTTGCTTGGCCCCGATGCTGCGGTGCTGTTCAGAAAGCGCGTTGCTACACCCTGCCGGGAAGGCTACGGCCCGATACTTCAGTGCATTTTTCACCTGATCGAGGAAGCCCGGGCGCATATCCCGCCACGCATCCCTCATACCATCGGCATCGGTATACCAGGCTCAATATCCGCCGCAACCGGCGCTGTGCAGAACGCAAATACTACCTGCCTTATCGGCAGGCCGCTTCACTTGGACATTGAGCGGGTACTCGGCCGCACTGTTGTTGTGGAAAATGACGCCAACTGTTTCACCCTGGCCGAATGCAGGGAAGGGGCGGCACAGGGTTATGGCCTGGTATTCGGCATTATCATGGGAACGGGCTGCGGGGGCGGAATATGTGTAAACGGGCATGTGCGGACCGGGCCGCATCACATAGCGGGCGAATGGGGCCATTATGCAGTTGATCCAAACGGTGCTCCATGCTACTGCGGCAACCGGGGCTGCGTGGAAACAAAAATCAGCGGCGGCGGGGTTGAGGCGGCTTTTTATGAGCGGTACGGCCGAATTATCTCCATGCAATCCATTTTGCAGGGCTACCGCTGCGGCGATGCCGAATGCGTTGAAACCTTCAACCGCTTTCTTGATGATTTCGGCCGCTGCCTTGGCGGGCTTATTTCAACGCTTGATCCTGATGCTGTTGTGCTGGGCGGCGGGCTTTCAAATATCGACGAGCTGTATACGCTCGGTTTGGAGCGCGTGAAAAAATATGTTTTTTGCGATCAATTGACGACGCCGATTCTGAAAAACACTCTTGGAGATTCGGCAGGGGTGTTCGGCGCGGCATGGATAGGGGCCGATGCTATTCGCAGCAGCTGAGTGCCTGGCAGCAAACGGTCAGCTGCTGCGCTATCCTGTAATTTTTATTTTTCAGTCTAGAGGCATGGGATTGCAGACGTTTTTATCTGAATCGGCAACCCGGCCGCAATTAAAACATATGAATTTGGGGTTTTTTGCGAGTTTTTTTATTTCATCGAATTTATCCTGGCTTGCCAGCAGACAGAGATGACCCTTGTGCTCGCCTTTGCATATATGCTCAGCCATGGTTTCTCCTTTTTAAAATGAGTGTATATGTTTTTTAATACTATAGTACGTGTTGAAAGACAAGCGCTGTAATGATTTAACCCTTGCCGTGGTTCTGGCTGTTAGCCTGCCTGGTTAACGTATCATTGACCGCTGCTCTTTGCCGGGCAATCATTCAACATCATTTATCATATGGTACTGACCGGGCGTACTGCTTTCTTCCTGAGACGTGTACTTTACCCATTCTTTGTAGGGTATAAAAGCCTTTGTTCGCTCAATCTGATGTAAATCTGCAATGATAATTCCTTTTACCGTATTGATCTTTTCATTAACATATTTCTGGGCGCTTTCTTCGTTATCAGCCAAAAATGAATACTGCAGGTTGTCGTCATAGCTGTGGAACGTGAAGGCGTAATAAACGCGCTTGAGACCTTCCGGCAGGTTCGGATTGAGCAGTTTTTTATAGACTTCAGTAAAATGCCTCGGGTTCACCTTTGCCGTAATGACATAGCGCTTCATGTCATAGGTGTCTTTTGGCACAGGAAAAAAACGCGGCCTGAAAAGATGTGCAATGCATAAGGATGATATGCCTTCGATTTTACTTAAATGCTCAACAACAAGCTCTATGACGCTGCCGGAATCCTTGACATGTATAAAAAGACAGGCTTCATTATAACCCCTGCGCTTGCTGAGATACAGCAACTTTCCCTTCCTGCCAAGCGAGGACTGCAGATCATCTTGCTGACGGATAATGGCATCCCACATCCTTTTTGCGTTCGTATCACCCAGCATTTTGACAATAAGTATCATGTCAATTCCTCAAAGCTGCATCGTAAATCTAGTTTCTTTTTTATCATTATATTATAATAAAATTTTTTAAATTCAAATTTTT